>NZ_JAYESN010000163.1:0-7416 GCF_034860625.1 Lamprobacter sp. | reverse complement strand
GGTGAGCACCTGGGGCATCTGCTGGCCTGGGCCATCGAGCAGCGCATGACCGTCGGCGAGGTGCTGCGCATGCCGTTCTATCACCCGGTGATCGAGGGTGCGCTCAAGACCGCGTTCAGCCAGCTCTATGCCGAGGTCGAGGCCAAGAATCCGGGGCCGGTGACCGAGGTGGCACCGCTTCGCCGGCCTTCCTGATCATGCGTGCGCTGCGGCCGCAGTTGCGCGAGCGCAACTGCGGCGCATCTCAATATCACTCTCAAGGAGCCGCGCGTATTGCATCTAGGGCCTGATCGCCTCGGTCGACCAGTCGGCTAAGTCCCTGCTGCTAATTAATCAATACAGACCAAGAATCATTTTGCAAATCTTTGATCATCTTGTCTTCATCTGGAACAATCTGCTCAACCTTATCCAGGTCTGACCAGGAGCAACCTTGTTCCTTCAGGCTCCCCCTCTCTTCTCCAATCTTGTCATTGATGCTGAGAAGGTATTCATACCATTTTTTGCTTGCGTCCCTGTCATTGTCATCCCACTCAGCAATGGGATAATATAATCTTTCCTTGGTGTCGAGAAGGTAAAGGCGATCTTTCTTTAATGCCCTGTTGCAATAAATCACGCAATAAGGTGTTCCGTGTAATCCACGGTAATCAAATTCAGCAGGTGTCTTGATCGCTAGGTCACCACGAATAAGCTGTGGCATGATTTCCTCCAAAACAGTTGGATCAACATCGAGCGTGATCTGTGGGGTCAGGATTCCCCGGATCAGACACTTTACCGTCAAAGGTGATCCTGCGCGATGGACCTTAGAACGACCCGAACGATCAGGCCCATGGGGTTCAGTCCTCTTTCAGGAGCGTGTCGAGATCAAAACTTGCGCGTTGCCCCAGATCAGGGCCGTGCTGTTCGAGAAAATGCTCGGCGCGGCGGCGGCCCTCGTCGCGCAAGGTCAGCAGAAAGGCCCACTCAGCGTTGAGCTTGGAGGAATAGCCAAGCTCGAGCATCGCCGGGCTTGAGATCCGATGCAGGCGCATCGCCGCCCATCGTGCGCCTTCGCAGTCGCCGGCGTTGGCGACCCGGCGCAACAGCGCGATCATGCGCAGCTCCTTGAGCAACGGCGCGTTGAAGGCGATCTCGTTCTCGCGGTTGAGGATGTCGCGCGCCGTCTTTGGCGTGCCGGGGCGCTCGACCGGATTGATCTGCACCAGGATGGTGTCGTGGGCATCGGACTCGCGTACCAGCGGCGAGATGGTCGGGTTACCGGAGAAGCCGCCATCCCAGTAGGCCTCGCCGTCGATCTCGATGGCGCGGAACATCATTGGCAGACAGGCCGAGGCGAGCAAGGCATCGGGGGTCAGCTCGGCGTTGCGGAAGACGCGCGGGCGGCCGGTGCGCACATTGGTCGCGGTGGCGAAGACCTTGATCGGCGAGGCGGCCAGACGGCCGAAGTCGATGCAGTCCGCGAGGATATCGCGCAGCGGATTGATGTCGAGCGGGTTCAGGTCGTAGGGCGAGAACAGGCGCGAGGCCATATCCATGCCGAGAAAGAACGGCGAGTTGTCCATGGTCCATTGGCCGGTCAGGATGTCCATGGGGCTGCGCTGGAGCGGGCTCAGGCGCGCGGCCTCGGAGACGCGGCGCCAGAAGCCTTCCAGCGCGGCTTGGGCGCCCGCAGGCCCGTCGGCCGCGTAGCCATCGCTCATCACCGCCGCGTTCATCGCCCCGGCTGAGGTGCCGGAGATCGCCTCGATGTGCAGCCAGGTCTCCTGCAGCAGTCGGTCCAGCACGCCCCAGGCGAAGGCACCGTGGGCACCGCCGCCTTGCAGGGCGAGATCGACAGAGAGTGGCTCGCGGTCTGGCTGCGAGTGCGAGTCGGATGCTGGTTTAGCGGTGCTCATCGGTGCTCTGAGATGTTGGTCTGGGCGTTTTGTTGATCCGACCTGGATGCGAGCCTCGGATCGCATGGACAATCGCGTGCGTGCGTCGCCCGGCCATCTTCGCTGGACAGAGATCGGTAAGACTGATCGATACCTATCGATCCAGCTGGACGGTTCGAATGGGTCGCGCACTTTGGTCAGCAGGTCTTGATGAGGCGTGATCATCGGTGTGATCAAGCGAGATCAAGCGTACAGGATGTCCTTATTGTGGCGGCTGTTCATGACCATCATGCAGTCTCTACCCAGTCTCTTGCTTGCGGCTCAGTTTTCTATGGTCATGGCTCAGTTTGGCTCGGGCTCCGACCGAGTAACATGGGGCGCTCAACGACAAGCGGCTGGAGCCCAAGGCAATGCCACGTATTCAGATCGGTGAGATCGCAATCAATGTCCTTGAGCACGGCGGTAGGGCCGGTGCCGGTTCCGATACTGGAGCGGTTGCTGGAGTAGGTGCTGGAGCCGATGCCGAAGCTGGTGCCGATGCTGGTGCTGGTGCTGGTGCCGATGCTGGTGCTGGTGCCGAAGCTGGAGCGAGTGCTGGAGCAGGTCACGGATCGGGAGATGGGGCTCTGCCGGTGCTGGCGATCCATGGCAACCTTGGCTGCGCCCACTGGCTAGACCTCGCCGCGCCGCTGCTGCCGAGCGAGTTGCGCGTCATCGCCAGCGAGTGGCGGGGCTGCGGTGATTCCGACAAGCCTGAGCCCTTGTCGGACTTTGCCAACTACCGGATGGCCATCCATGCCGCCGATCATCTTGCGCTGCTCGATGCGCTCGGCATCGAGCGTTGTCACCTCTATGGCCATTCCACCGGCGGTATCATCATCTCGCACCTGTTGACGCTGGCGCCGGAGCGCTTCGCCAAGGTGCTGATGCTCGATCCGGTGAGTCCATTTGGCCTCGAGCTGCACCTAGGCCAACTCGAGGTGCTGCGGGCGATGCAGGCGGAGCGGGAGCTTGCCTTCGCGGGCTTGGCGACCGCCGCGCCGACCCTATTCGAGCCATCGAGCCTGGCCGCGGGCCACCAGCCGCAATTTGCCGCCTTGACCACGCCTGCGCAGCGTGAGCTATTTGCGCTCCTCGTCGACAAGACCCGCATCCTCTCCGATGGGATCTGGTTCGGCACGCCGCACGACCTGGGCCGTGAGTGGTCCGAGGGCGCGCTAGCCGAGCGCATGCCAGCGATGCGCCACGAGCATCTGATCCTCTATGGTGAGCAGGATTTGTGGATTCCCGTGGAGCATCTTGAGCGCATGGTCGAGCGTCTGCCGAATGCGCGACTGAAGCGCTTCGTCGAGGTTGGCCATTCGATGAATCTGGAGCAGCCCGAGCGCTTCGCGCGGATCTTCGCGGACTATTTCGGTGCCGTTTGATTCGATTGCCGTTGACTATGGACGCGGGACAATATCGATAGGATCCAGCTCAGCTCAGGACTCGTTTAGGCGCGGAAACTCCGGTATCGCAATCATCGTTTGAGCGGCAACAGACGTATCCGATGGCGCCTGGGGTCGATGACCACCAAGGCCCCTTCGGCGAGGGGCTTGGCGGCCGTGATAAGCGCCTCCAAAACGACATCGCCGAGATGACGTGGCAGGATGTGCTCGGCACGCAGTTGGACCACGCTCGGTGCAGTAGCCTCAGTCAGATAAAGCAACGCGCCGAAGTCCAGATCGTGGGTCAGGACGACATAATCATTCTCACGTGCCCAGGACATGATCTCGCGATCCTCGGCGCGAATGTCTCCGATCTCTCGCCAGTGCACGGCGGAGTGTCCAGCTGCGCGCAGAAAGTCGACCCACACGCCGGGCATGTTCATGTCCAGCAGCAGTTTCATCCGGCTTTGAGCGGCAGGTCATATTCCTCTGCCCGCCACGTTGCATAGGCCAGCGCAGCAAAAATGTCATCCCGTTCCAGATCTGGGTAGCAGGAGAGGATGCTCTCAATACTCTCGCCAGCGGCAAGCAAGCCGGTAATGGTCCCGACCGTGATCCTAATACCGCGGATGCAGGGCTTTCCGCCCATCTTGGCCGGGTCGAGGGTGATGCGATCAAGCTCTGGATAAGTCATGTTGTCATCTTGGTCGAGCTGGGCGATAAACGTCTTCGGTTCCTCCAAGCTCTGATTCTGGCACGCTTGGCGTGAGTCTGCGCGCATGATGTGGATATGGAGAACAGTGCGGCCTTGCATCGCTTCGCAAGGCCGCCAATTGGCGGCCTCTGGTGCTGTTACCTCGTCATGGCGATGAGCGTGCCTTACTTGGCCAGTCCCGCCGGCCGCTCCTCCGCGCTCGCCTGCTGGCCAGTGTTGACGGCACCAGCGATGCCCGGCAGATCGGTGGTGAAGCGATCATCGATAAAGGCGCCAATGGTCTCTGCCAGCACATTGGGCGCGCGGAACACGCCGTAATGGGCGGTTGGGTCCGGGAAGCTGGCGAAGACCGCGCCATCCACCGCGGCGGCTGCCTGCCTCGCGTTCTCCACCAGCAGCCATTTGTCGGTCTCGACATGGACCACCAGCGTGCGCGCCTGAATCCGCCCCAGCTCAGCGTTAATGTTGTAGCGGAAGCCGGCATCGTTGCGGTACCAGAAGTCCACCGCGTCTTCGTTCTTGGTGCGGGCGATGAAGGCGGCCGTCTGATCCCCTTCGGGCTGCCAGTGGAAGACCTCGCGCTCGATCTCGGCCCAGGGCGCCGCCGAGCGTAGCGGGAAGCTGAAGCCGGTCAGCTGCAGCCTTGACCACATGAACTGCAGACCTTGGCGCGGATGCTCTCCAATCGGCAGATGGTAATAGTGGCCCTTGGTCTTGCGCCAGATGGGATCGCTCTCCATCGCGGCCTGAGCGAGCAGGAAGGTCCAGGCCCCGACCGGGTCGTCGGCGTCGGAGGCGGTGGTGCCGCCGATCGGCAGGATCGCTTTGACATAGCCGCTGGGCGAGTGCATCAGCCCCCAGACCCAGGCCTGGGTGGCACCCATCGAGACGCCGGTGACCACCTCGACCTGGGCGATGTTGAGATGCTCGCGCAGAAGCCGATGGTTGGCCTGCACCATGTCGAAGTAGCTGTAGGCCGGGAACCGACGCCCGAGTCCATCCGAGGGCTTGGAGGCACCCCAGAGGCCGAGCGCATCGAGGAAGACCACATAGTAGCGATCGGTGTCGATGACCCGGCCGGGCCCGACGATGGGACCGCCGGAGAAGGCGTTGCCGGCCTGGCCCTCGTACCAGAAGTTGTACATGTTGGTCGCGTCGCCGGAATAGAAGGTGTTGATCACGATGGCATTGGTGATCTCACCGGCGTCATTGCGCTTCGGCGTGCCGACGGCGATATAGGCGACCCGCAATGGCTCTGACCCCAAGGATTCAAGCGTGGTGCCGCCCTCGCCGCCGTTGCGCCAGCTCGCCGGGTCGGCATTGAGATCGTACTCCCCGCCGAGGCGGAAGTTGGGGATCGCGTAGTAGTGCTTGACGTGGTCGAGCGCCATGACGCCGGAGCTGGGTGTGAGCGCGTCGGCTGGGGGTCTGAGCCGCTGATGGGGTGGCTTGCCGCCCGTGCTAGGAAGACTGTCCGCAACAGCGGTCTGCGCCGTGCCGGGTAAGCTGAGGGCTATCACCAAAGCGGCGAGCAAGGCGACGGCTAGGGCCGTGATCACTGCAGTCATTGGCGACATCGCGCCTAGATGGGTATTCTCAGGGTTCTTCATCACACACACCTCACTTAGAGAGACCGGCGGGTTGATCCGAAACCGCCGCGCTGGATGGGGCGGCGCTCGGCGCTGCACCATTGATCAGCGCGTCGATCACCTCCGGCGTCACCGCATCGACTTGTCCCGTCTGGATAAACCCAACCAGATCGCGAGCGAATTCATCAGGCACATCGGTGTGGACGAAGTGACCGACATCCGGATAGAGCTTGATGGTTGGCGGATTGCCGGCGGCGGTCATGCGCTCGCGGAAGGGGATGATGATGTCCCCAGCCAGGTCGGTGAGCCCGTTCAGCGAGGTGCTTGGAATGAACGGCTCGCGGGCGCCGAAGGCGGCGAAGATCGGCGCCTTAATCTGCGGCAGGCGCTTGTACAGGGACTGCTCGTCCTCAATAGCGTTCTCGGCGCAGATGGTGAACAGGTCGTAGATGAACAGGAAGGCCCATTGCTCGAATTCGCGCTGGTTGCCGCTGATCATCGCGATGCGTTGATCGGTGTGCAGGCGGGCGTATTCGGTGTCGTTGACGAAGTAGCCGAGCGGGCTCGGTACCGCGTTACCGGCCGCATCGCGCGTCTTGAAATAGAAGAAGTCGCGGATGCCCTCTGGCGTGCGATCGAGCTCGATCTGGACCAGGCCGAGCGGATCATAGGCGGCGTGCCATTGGTCGAGATCGTAGGCGATGTCGATGTCGCAGATCGGCAGCGACTGATCGCCGAGCTGGAAGTGCGTCGGATATTCCTCAAGACCGGCCGGCCCCTCCAGGATCAGCCCTTGAACGGCCTCGGGATAGCGCAGGGCATAGCCGAGCACGGTCTGGCCACCGAGCGAATGGCCGTAATACCAGGCGTTCTTGACCCCCAGCTCGCCGGCGATCAGGGCGTGGAAGGCATCGCGCACATCATCCAGCGTGCGCGCCTGAAGCTGGTCGAGATTGCCAGGGCCGGAGACGCCAGCCAGCGGCATATCTGGCACGATGACCCGGAATCCGCGCTCCACCGCGTAGCGCATCAGATGGCCATAATGGCCGCCAAAGGCACCCTTGCCGTGGACGATGACCAGCGTCGGCGGGTTCTTCTCCTCGCCGCAGTATTCATCCATGTAGCCGATCTCCCAGTCGACGCCGCGCTGATCCTTGACCTTTGCGAACTTGACCGGGAAGGGCATGATCATCTCGTCGAGCCAGAACGACTGCTCCGGGTCCGGGCTCATGTTGACGCGCGGGCGGCGGTAGTTGCTGGCCTCGCAGACGACATCCTGATCGGCAATGATCCCGACCGAGCGCAGGAAGGCGTTGAAGGTCTGGTCTTGCGCGAGGGCATTGGGGGCCTTGAACACCGCATAGTGCGCGATCGGGCTGGCGAAGTCGGTGTAGAGCCCGCCCGGGATCTGCTCCGAGGCCGCCTGCGCCTCGCCGGCAAGCAGCCATTGGTCGTTCTCGACGTGTACCACCAGCGTGCGCGGCTGCATCTGCGGCAGCAGGGCGTCGAGGTTGTGGGTCTCGCCGACGGTATCCCGATACCAGAGATCAACGGCGTCGAACTGGGCCGCGAGCTGTTGCAAGCGGCTGCCGGCGTTGGTGCCCAGGCGCGGGTCCGGGCTCCAGGTGAAGACCTCTTTCGAGACCTGATCCCAGCCCAGGGATTGGCTATGGGCCAAGTCGAAACCCGTTAGCGCGAGGTTCGACCAATGGAACGCGACCCCTTGGTTGGGATGCAGCGCCTTCGGCAGATGGTAGTAGTCGGCATTGGTATCGATCCACACCGGATCAGACTCCAGCGCCGCCTTGGCCAGT
>NZ_JAYESN010000162.1:0-7417 GCF_034860625.1 Lamprobacter sp. | reverse complement strand
ATTTTTTGCAAGACATTGCACCTGGAATGGTGAAATTTTGTCGAAACCGCCTCAATGGCGCTAAGCCTAGCCTTGAATTCTCGATAGGAAACGCAGGGTTTTTACCTTATCCTGATAATTATTTCGATGCTGTCTATAGCTTTGGCGCGCTCGGCGAATTTGCCGATATTCAGCGCAGCCTTACCGAAATGGCACGCGTGACTAAAATAGGCGGGCGTATCGCGGTTGGCGATGAAAGTATGCCGCCTTGGCTGCGTCAAACCGACTTTGCCAAAATACTTGCCACGACCAACCCTCAGTTCCTTGCCGAATTACCGCTGCAGCAACTTCCCGTCAGCGCCCGCCAAGTTCATCTGCGCTGGCTGATAGGCGGTGTTTTTTATTTTATCGACTTCACGGTTGGCGACGGCGAGCCAACAGCTAAGTTCGACCTGGAAATTCCTGGCCCCCGGGGCGGTACCCTGCGAACCCGCTATCAGGGTCAACTCGAAGGAGTAACATCTGAAGCTAAGGCGCTCGCCCAAAAAGCAATCGCTAAGCGGGGTGTCAGTATGCATCGCTGGCTCGATGACGTTGTTCGAGCCGCCGCTGCCCGCGATCTGGAGGAATGATGCAAGCACTGCAATGGGAAACATTAGGGCTAGTTTTTAGTCCAGAACAAGGGCCTGATTGGATGCGGACGCATGCACAGGTTCCTACGCCTTTATTGTATGATGGTTTTATTCGGGTGTGGTTTTCATCGCGTCCAGAACCAGGCTTGAGCTTAACATCCTACGTTGATCTGGACGCAGAAGATCCAACGCAGGTTCTCTACATCTGTCCTGAACCGATCTTACCATTAGGTGAACCTGGTACATTCGATGAACATGGCATCATGCCTAGTTGTGCATTACGCGTTGATGGAGCCATTTATCTATATTACAGCGGTTGGTCGCGGGGTGGCTCTGTACCCTATGTCAATTCGACCGGACTAGCTATTAGCGAAGATGATGGACGTACATTTCGCAAGTATTCTAAAGGTCCTTTGCTAAGTCGAGACTCCAGAAACCCTTACTCCGCAACATCCCCCTATGTTTCGCAGGAGAACGGCGAGTGGGATATGTGGTTTTGTTCGGGTACGAGTTGGGTCCAATTTGATGGGAAATTTGAGCCAACTTATGACATCAAGCATGCTAGGTCATGCGATGGAATACTATGGAGCACAGAAGACGTACCAGCGATTCTGCAACAAAATCCACTTGAAGCTATCACCAGACCTTGGGTTTGGTGGGAATCTGATCAGCAGATGATGACTTACTGCTATCGGGGCAGTAAGGATTTTCGTGGTGGTGGAAGTGATTCCTACCGTTTAGGTTTAGCTTACCGAAATCCCGATAGCTCTTGGTGCAGGATTGACAATAGTCTTATTATTGCTATAGAAAATGAAGTGGGGTTTGATAAAATGCTAGCTTATGCAGCAATGCTAGAAGCCAACAAAAAAAAACTTATATTTTTTAATGGTAACGATTTTGGCTCGGCAGGGTTTTGCTTAGCTTACGCTTAAAAATTAAAATTAGGTTTTCACAATGAAATACGAAGATAACTTCCAAAGCGAGCTAGATGAATTACTAGATGCTTATAACATCTCAAAAGTTGAGATATTGAAACACTACTTAGCGTTCATTCAACGCAGAGACATGCCTCGACTTCTAGCGCATTATGAAATTTTTAAGTTAGTACAGCATCTGCCAGGATCAATTTGCGAAATCGGCGTGTATTACGGATCTGGTCTTTTTACTTGGGCACATTTTCTTGAATCGTTTTGCACAGGCGATCGAGTCAGAAAAGTATACGGATTCGATGATTTTTCAGGCTACTCCCGCTTCACTAAAGAAGACGGCATTAGCAAACAGTTTATTGAAGATAAAAATCATGCATTGAAATCAAATAGTGAATTCTTGATAAAATTAAACAATCTTCATAATTCTGATAATTTACTCAAGGGTGTTGAGCGATCAGTAATTATCCCTGGTGACATAAAAGAGACCGTGCCAAAATTTGTCAACGAAAATAACGGCCTACGCTTATGCTTATTATACTTGGATGCAAATCTGTACGAGCCAACTAAAACAGCGATAGAGTATCTTTATCCACTAGTAGTTCCAGGCGGTGTGGTGGCCTTCAATGGCTATGGACAGACTCCGTGGTCTGGTGAAAGTCAAGCTATCGAAGAGCTTTTTTCGACATTTAACTATTTTCCAAAATTAAAAAGATTTTCGTTTTCAAATATACCAAGCGGTTATTTTTTGAAAACGAGCAATCATACAGAAACTGAACCAGTCAATGCCTAATTTTCTACCCATTTCTAATGGAAAAAAGGAAATAGGCTTTGAAACTCACTGCAATGTATGCGGGATAACCCATTAACCACAAACTGGAGTTAATACTTTGAGTACTTGGCCTCAGGATTTTTACGAATTTGCTTTTTTTCCTGACCCAAACCTTCAGATAAGCAGGCTTGTTGATGAAGCGGAAAAGGAAGACTGGGATTACAATTACACTGTGAGCAACCACCCTAACCCGGTGCTATTCAATTACGTGCGTTTCACATATAAACGTATCGCAGAAGAAAACAAAATTGCTCTTTCCGAGGATGGGCAATATGCCTGCTTTAATACAGGCCTAGTCACAGAATCTCAAGAGCCTATATATGCTTCATTTGAAGTTAACAGACATGGTGAAGCTCAGCCTTGGTTTTTCAAAGGATGGTTTCGTCGTGGACGGTGGGAACTCAATCGATTTCCAGAGCTTCCGGAAATTGCACATTATTTTGATGATCCGTCCTGCCTCGTTTTTGATACTAGAAAAGATTTCAGAGTAAACGTTGAGCATATAGTTGAAGAAAACAAGGCAAGATTTCCTGATCCCTATGGGCAAATGGACAACTATCAGCTACAAACCTTACTAAAAGGTTCAGTTGACAATTCTAGAGAACGGGTGAGAAGAAATTACAAAACGGCGATCCCACAGTATTATCATTCTCAAATCCAGCTACTACTTCCGCTTTGCCTTAGCAATCCACACAAGGCAGATTTAGCACTCGTAGTTGAGCGTCATAGCACTTTTTACCGAGCTTCAACATGCCTCACGCTTGATATGGCTTATAACAATGCCCGTCAGTTAACACGACCAGATCGAGATTGGCTACAACCATAAACTATCTCGGGCCTTGATCATAACTTTGAGCACCTTAGGCTGAGGGACAACGCCAAGAAGCCTAAGCTGCTGTATATTTTAGATTATCTGGCAGCTTTCCGGACATGCTCGCTAGGTATTAGCCGCAGTTATTATCAAGGCCAACTCTTGGGTTATGAAGGCTGTTGATTATGATCGTCAGTACGCTTAGATATAAGCGTAACCCTCGGTGTTAAAGATGCCCTGCACCTAAACTCCTTTTTGCACTCGGGACAATAGTACTCTTCTGACTCTTCGTGCCCCTTTTGACCTGGGCACACGACCCTAAATATGGCTCCACATTTGTCGCAGGTTTGCTCAAATTCATCTTTTCGATTGCCAATACCCGCTTCCACTCAACTTGACATAGTAGACCTCAATATAGATAACGTCGTAATCGGGATATGATTTTAACAAGTAATCATATCCTGGAAAAGCCTGGGCTAGCAACTGCTGTACGTGATTAGCGTACTTCCCCGTAAAGTAGCGCAAGCTCGCCACACAAAACTGACCCATAAGTCGAGACTTACAAGAATGCTCTTATCTTCAAGTCAGGACAAATAGAGGGAGGCAGCATTACACCTTATTTAAAAAAAGCTCACGCCATTTGTCATTAACAGCGTTTCTTTGAATTTTCATCTCACTGCTACCCTTCTTTTCTTCACATTTTTCTAACTCGAATTCTGGAGTAATTTCTTTTTTTATACACGCCAAGCTTTTCTCGGTCTCTTCAATAAAGCTTTCATAGTTGACCTCTACCCACTTGATATTGTTTTTAGCAAAAAAGACTGACCAAGCCATATTTTGTTGCGCAAGATTTTTTAGTCTTCTTTCGATTGATTGTCCATCATATACGGGCTCCCTCGATTGCCTCTCCATAGAACCCCATTTCCCTGTTTGGCTCGCAATTTCGTAGCTTATCGCCTGACCTAGTAGATCTTTCCTGCGAATGTAAATAAAACGCGAATTTTTTAACCAAGGAACAATAATGCCTTTTTCGAGAAAAGGCTGAAATTGACTCCAATGCGCTTTGAGCGAAAAAATTCCTTGCGGGTTTGTTCTCCATCTGAAGCAAGCTCTCAGATATTCGTTTAGTTCCACTTTTTTATCTCTAATCAAACCCCAACGATGAGCAAGATAAGGGATATGCACTGTATTCAGGTATTCGTGAGGGACTGCATAACCCTGACTCTGTAGAACTTGCCCAAGGAACGTACTACCGCATCTCGGTGTTGAGGCAATAATGCAGATCAGTTTCGGCGTTTGCTCAGTCCGCTCAAAATCGAACATTGCTTGAGAAATACTGTCCTTTGATGGCTCTTTGAAAGAGCCGATCTGTAAGTAAACGCTGCGTTTTTCTGTTGTCGTTTTACTCGGGTGTCTGTAATAAACCGCTGCCTCTTGGTTGCCTTGCCTTTCGTGATAACGCGCTATGCCTTCAAACGTTATGGCGATCATGTCCTGTTTTTGTCTCGCAGTTCTGCTAGACCAGACTGAGTTACCATGAATGCGATAAGCAGCTGGCGTAACCCCAGCAAGATATTTTCCTTTTCCATGCAGGCCCAGCATTGAAAGAAACAGGTTGTCACCGTTCTTGACCTGATCGAGTTCTGGTGGATTATCGTTACAAGCGGTTCGATAGAAAAGAGATATCGTTAAAACAAAACACTGATTCAGTAAAAGCTCTTTTTTAGAGAAATCTTTTTTGTGCTGCTCGGGAAGCTTTGACTTTTTGACCATACCTTTTTCATTGAAGATGAAGGCATCATGATAGCAGCATGAATAGCCTGGGTTTCTCCTCATGAAACTGTATTGCTTTTGCAGCTTATTCGGGTCTACCCAATAATCGTCTCCGTCACAAATCGCAGTATACTTTCCCTTCACCAATGGCAACATAAGTCTAGTAGGGTTAATATTTTTCGAATATTGATTTTCTTTTTGGTATACAGGCTTAATGATGCGAGGATACAGTGCGGCGTAGCGCTCTATGATAGCTTGCGTGCCGTCATTTGACGCGTCATCATGGATAAGCACATCAAAAGGGAAACTGGTCTTTTGGCCAACAATTCCTTTAATTGCATCTTCGATAAAATTGACATGGTTGTATGTTAAACAAAGCACGGTAACAACCGGTTCTCCGTGCACATGATCGTTTTCGGGAATTGGTTCTGGAGGCGGAGGAATATCCGATAAACCGCGTACGGATGAGGCTGTCTCTATTTTCGAGGTTAGCGTTCTGGTCGTGGCATCGACCTGCGTATCAACCATGCCGCCGATGTGTTCCCAGATAAGAAGATTGCTTCCCTCCTGCAGCAAGCGACTCCCCGGCTTGATGGTGATCTTCTTCCCCGACCGTAGCGCAGCCAACGCCAGCATGCGCTCGCTTTCAATGCCAGCCTCGGGCAGCTTGCGGCGCTGCGCTAGGCGCGCGAGTTCGGCTTGCGGGTGCGCATGGCGGCGCTCGGCGTTGAGTTGGATGTCGGTCTCGAGCAGCTGGGCGTTCAGCCAGGCGGCGAGGTCGTCGGTGTCGCCCTCGGCGCCGTCCCCTGCTGGCGGCGGGCACGCGTCGAAGCGGGCGCAACTGGGCAGAAAGGGCCGCTTGCGCAGGGCGGCGGCCTGATCCTGTGGGTGGTGGCTGGTCGGCTGGGTTGAGCGCTCGCTTGGGGATGGCGTGGCTTGGGCGGCGTGCTCGCGCTGCGCTAACAGTGCGCGACTCAGCTGTCGGGCTGCCTGTGGCTCGCCGAAGGCGCTCAACACCCGCAGGCGCAGCAGTTGCGTGGCGATGTGCTGATCCCCAGCAGCGGCTAGCTCGGCGAGTCGGGCACGGCTGGCGCGGAGCTGCTGATACCGCTCGCTCAGCGGGCGCTCCGGGTCGAAGGCCGCGAGGGCGGCATCCAGGGCGGCGCTGTAGGCCTCGGGCAGCTCGGCGGTGGCGTCGCGCCAGCCGGGCAGTAGCGCGGCAGCGAAGGGATAGCGGCTGAGTGCTTGCGGCCAGAGGGGTGCGGCGGGCATGGCGGGTGTGCTGGGTTTCATCAGTCAGTTGGGATCAACCGCCCCTGTTCGCGCAGCCAGGCGGCGCGGGAGGTTCGACAGGCAAAAAGGATAGCTGGTTTTTCGTCGTCTGCCTCCTCGGCAACGGCCACCAGGGCGTTGAGGGCCGGAATCAGCCGGTAGAGGTCGAGGTCGAGGTCGGCGGCCTGCAGGGCGGGGAGCGATGGGTGTGTGTTGGGGAGCATGAGGAGCGGATCAGACTCAGGATCAGCCTCGGCGGCTTGCAGCCAGCGCGGATCGAGCGGGGTCTCGGCACCAAGGCGAATGAGATCGTACGCGCCTTCGCCAGCGGCCCGCTCGGGGGCCGGCTGGACCGGCTCGGCCGGCGCCTGACTTGGCGTGGGCGTCTGGATCACCGCTTGCAGGCCGTTGTCCGCCACTGAGCGCGCGAACAAGGGATCGGGGTTGAGGGCGATCAGCTGCCCTGCTCCGTTCAGGCCCTGCGCCATGGCGAGCGCGTCCAGCCCCAAGCCGGTGTCGGCATCCAACAGGCGCATGCCGGGTTGGATGAGCTGGCGCAGGAAGGCATGTTCGGGCTCGGGCCAGTCTTCATACTCGAGCAGCGTCAGGGTGACCGGGTTGTCGAGCTCGGCCGGTACGTTGACCTGGAGGCCGTTGTTGAGGTTGAGGGTCCAGTGGGGCGGCACGGTTTGCTCAGGCGTTCGGTTGGCGTGTGGGATGCGCGGCGAGCCAGGTCTCAAGGTCGGCAATGGCGCTGAAATCGAGTAGCGCTTCGATGAGGTCTTCGAGCTGGTCGACGGATAGCGCTTGGATGCGCGCTTGTTGCGCCTTGCTCAGCGTGCCGAGGCGACGGCGCAGGAGGCGCAGGGCCACCCGTTGGGCTTCGCCCTGGCGGCCTTCTTGGCGGCCTTCCTTCCGGCCTTCTTCCTGCCAAATCGGCTGGTTTTTCGCCACAATCTCCCGATAGGCACGGGTCTGTTCAAGGGGAGTCAGTTCACCGAGCATGACGAGAATCTCCTCTAACGTCTGGTCCTGAAAACGCGCCATCAGCCAGGATTGGAAGACATCGAGGCACTGGCGGCGGGCACTGTCGGACAGCGGGGCTTGTTGAATGTGACCATAGGCGATGGGGGCTTGTTCGCGCAAGCGTGCTGGGTCTTCGATCAGATACGGCAAAAAGGTGGCGAGCAGT
>NZ_JAYESN010000161.1:0-7426 GCF_034860625.1 Lamprobacter sp. | reverse complement strand
CGACTCATGAGCGCTACCTGGACGACGCGCAATCGCTCTCGCGCTGGCTGCGTTGGATCAGCGTCTGCAGCCGCTGTTGCTCGTCGACCAGTTCGTCCGGTGGCTTGGGTGAGCGCTTGAGCATCGTCGCGGCCTGCGCGAGCCCTTGGCAACGGTCGCTGCCGGATTCTTTCAACAGCGCGTGGTAGAGCAATGCTGAGGCGCCGTAAATAAAACCCAGAGCGCTGTCTGGTACCCGCGCGCGCGCCTCTTCGGCGGCCGTGAGCAGCTTTTGATTCTCACGGTCGAGCTGCTTCTCGCGCACCGATGCGTCGAGCCGATTGCGCCGCTCGCTGAGTGTGAGTAAGAGCCCGCCATGATAGGAAGCGATTCTCGGCGAATCGCTTGAAGGTTGCAGGGCGAGGGCCCGGCGATAGCCGGACTCGGCCTTGTCGAGGAGCTTGCGGGTCTGCCCTCCGGTCGCGGATGCCCCGGCCGGGAGTTGGATCGCGAGGCGCAAGCAGGCATCGGCATGGATGGCGTGCGCTTCAGCGCAGAGGTCGCTGGCCTCGCTGCATTGGATGCTGGTGGCGGCGGCGATGCCTTCCCAGTTGCTCGCGGCAACCAGTGCTTGCAGCTGGCTCGGATTAAGGCCGGGTCCAGACTCGGCGATCGGCTGAGTCTGGCAGCCAACCAGCAGGCTGGACAGCCCAATCAGGCCAATCATGAGTAGCGCCGCAAGGCTTCGACCTGCCAGGGGTCTCTGCTGACGGTGATCTTGGCAATCCGCGCATTGGCTCATGGTTGTGCCTGCTTCTCGGTAGCCTTGGCCTGACTCTGAAGCAGGGTCTCTGCTCGGGCGTTGCGGCTTGAGCCTAAGCCCGAGCCCGAGCCCGAGCCTAAGTCTAAGCCTGAGCCTGAGCCTGAGCCTGAGCCGAGGACTGACTTGCCTGGAGGCTCGGGCGGAAACAGGCGTTGCAGAATGAAAAAGCCCAACCAGACCAGCAAGATCGAGGTTAGTGTATCGCTGAGGAAATGGGCGCCCGCGGCGATCCGTGCGAGCACCATGGCGAACAGATAGAGCAGGGCCGCGCCGGTCCAAATGGAACTGACCCCGAACAGCACTACCGGCACTGCGACCAGCCAAGCGGCGGCCGCGACATGGCCAGAGGAAAAGCTATTGCCGTTCTGGTCGGAGACGACGAAGGCCGGTGTGAAGGTGCGATAGCCGCCGAACTGCTCGAGCTGGATCGGGCGTGCTCGGCCCCAATGCTCCTTGAAGAGTTGATTGACGACCAGCCCTGGCACGAGCACGAGTAACAGCAGCAGGAAGCTCAGTTGGCGTCCGCTGACGCGCCCTGCGGCAGTGCCTGTGCTGCGCTTGGCGAGGCGCAGATCACCGCGGCGTGTGAGGACAACGCGCATGGCCTTGGCCTCGGGCGCGTCAATGCCGCTCAGGGCGCTGCCCTGGTTGTGGCTGTTCGAGGTCGCTGGACGCGGGCCGCTCTGCGTCTGTTGCGCCGCGTCTTGATCGTCTTGATGGGTGTTTTTTGTCACCGCTGCATGCCGGCGCCCAATCGCCCAAGCACCGATCAGGCCTAGGCCGATGATCACCAAGACCTCATCGATCGAGCCATACATGAACTGCTCCCAGAAGGCACCACGCGCGGCGAAGCCGCCCTCCGGCGTCCAGAACAGGCCCGCGACGGCGAGATCGATCTGCGGAAATGCGAGCCAAAGATCGGCCAGCGCAAAGAACAGGATCGAGATGGCAAGTAGCGGCGAAGCGCTCATGTGATGGCTTGAGCGCTCAGAACAGGGTGTAGATGAACGGCGCGACTGCCGAGCCTTGGGCGAGCACGATCAGTGCCCCGAGCAGCAGCATGACGACGATGATGGGCGCAAGCCAGAATTTCTTGCGCTCACGCATGAAGCCCCAAAGGTCTTTGAGCAGGTCGAGCATCGGTAGCAGTCTCTCGGCGGTCAGGTTGTGTGCAGGTTGTAAGCAGGTCGTGCGCAGGTGATGCGTTAACCTGAATCTCAGGCGATTCATTGTTCGGCGTGGCGCCGCGCCATGAGAGTTAGTAGGGTCTTTCGAATGAAGCGGGCTCAATCGGCCGACTCGGTTCGCGGTAGCTCTCGGCCTCGGGCTGCAGCCGGCGGCGCATGGGGTCATGACGGAACAGGCGCATCACCGCGCCGACCGGCACGAACAGCACAAAGAACACCAGACCCAAGATCAGCGGTGTCGTGATCCGGCTCATCATCAGGCCGAAGCGCATCCAGCCGCGGTAGACCGGGCGCAGACTGCCTGGTGCCACTAAGCCCCAGAGCGCTAGCACCGCAGCCAGCGGCCATGGCCAGATCGGCCAGCCAAGGCCGAGCAGCCAGGGCAGCAACAGCCCAAACAGCAGGGCGATGATCATTGCCGTGGTCAGCGCGAAGCGGCGCAGACCGGCGCGGTCGAGTTCGGGGATCGGGTGCATGGGGTGGCGATAGGCTCGGTGCTTTAGTCCAGCTCGAAGGTCTGCTGCCAACTCAGGTCTTGCTCCTGCGCGGGTTGCTCGGACTTGGTCAGCAGGCAGTTCTCGAGCACCAGAGCGTCCATCTCGGTGCGCATGAAGCAGCGATAGGCATCCTCGGGCGAACCGACGATGGGCTCGCCACGGACATTGAATGAGGTGTTGACCAGCAGCGGGCAGCCGGTGCGCTCGGCAAAGGCTGAGATCAGCCGGTGGAAGCGCGGGTTGGTCTCGCGGTGCACGGTCTGTAACCGTGCCGAGTAGTCGACATGGGTGATGGCCGGGACCTCGGAACGGGCGATGTGCAGCTTGTCGATCCCAAACAATGTCTGCTCGGCTTCGGACATCGCGATGCGCTTGGACTCCGCCACCGGCGCAACGATCAGCATATAGGGGCTGGGCTGGGTCTGCTCGAACCAGTCACTGACCTGCTCGGCGAGCACCGCCGGCGCGAACGGCCGAAACGACTCGCGGTACTTGATCTTCAGGTTCATCACCGACTGCATGTGCGGATTGCGCGGGTCGCCAAGGATCGAGCGCCCCCCAAGCGCGCGCGGGCCGAACTCCATCCGCCCCTGGAACCAGCCGATGATCTGACCGGCGTTGAGCAGCTCCGCTAGCCGCGACATCAGCGCTTCGTCGTCGAGGCGCTGATAGGGGATCTCAGCGTGATCCAGAAAGGTCTGAATCTCAGTATTGGTGAAGCGCGGGCCGAGATAGGCGCCCTGCATCCGATCCGTCGTCGAACCCGTGCAAGCGGTTCGCGGTTGA
This sequence comes from Lamprobacter sp., assembly GCF_034860625.1. NCBI lineage: Bacteria > Pseudomonadati > Pseudomonadota > Gammaproteobacteria > Chromatiales > Chromatiaceae > Lamprobacter > Lamprobacter sp. The sequence continues at coordinate 4,154 of NZ_JAYESN010000161.1, read as the reverse complement.
TCCAGATACTCATGCCAGACCGAGAGCGCGGCGCCGAGCGCCCCACCAGCATCGCCCGCGGCGGGCTGAATCCAGATCTGCTCGAACGGGCCTTCGCGCTGCAGCCGGCCATTGGCGACGCAGTTCAGCGCCACGCCGCCAGCGAGGCAGAGCCGATCGACGCCCAGCTCGCGATGCAATGTGCGCGCAAGTCGCAGTACGACCTCTTCGGTCACCACCTGAATCGACCGCGCTAGGTCCATCTCGCGCTGCGTCACCGGCGACTCGGGCTTGCGCGGCGGGCCGCCGAACAGCCGCTCGAAGGCGCGGCTGGTCATGGTCAGCCCATTGGCGTAGTTGAAGTAGCGCATATCCATGCGGAAGCTGCCGTCGTCCTTGAGCGCGATCAGATGCTCAAGGATCAGATCGACATAACGTGGCTCGCCGTAGGGCGCGAGCCCCATCAGCTTGTACTCGCCGGAGTTGACCTTGAAGCCGGCAAAATAGGTGAAGGCCGAATAGAGCAGGCCGAGTGAATGCGGAAACTGGACTTCCCACTGCGGACTGAGCCGGTTGCCCTCGCCGAGCCAGGCACTGGTCGTCGCCCACTCGCCGACGCCATCCAGGCAGAGTACCGCCGCACGCTCGAATGGGCTCGGGAAGAAGGCCGAGGCAGCGTGCGATTGGTGGTGCTGGGTGAACAGCAGCGGCGGCAGTTGCGCGACCGGCACCGCACCGAGCTTGGCCAGTTCTTTTTTCAGCAAGTCCTTCAGAAACAGCTTCTCTTTCAGCCAGATCGGCATCGCGGTGATGAACGAGCGCAGGCCGCGCGGCGCATAGGCCAGGTAGGTCTCGAGCAACCGCTCGAATTTGATCAGCGGCTTATCGTAGAAGACGATCTGATCCAGCTCGGCGAGCCTGATGCTGGCATCGTCCAAACAGTAGCGGATGGCCTCGGCTGGGAAGGCGGCATCCTGTTTCTTGCGCGAGAAGCGTTCCTGCTGGGCAGCCGCCAGCACCTCGCCGTCGCGCACCAAGGCGGCTGCGCTGTCATGATAAAATGCTGAAATTCCAAGGATATTGACCGCCATGGGGTCCTAGAAACCTGTGCAGGAAGACGCTGTACCGCGGGTGCCGCGCAACGCGCAACAGTATAACGAAGTTCTGATAGGCTGAGGCATCGGATAGACTGCGGTGACTAAGCGCTGGTCCGCGAGTGCCTCGGGCTGGTTGTCGTTTGAGCCGACCACCGCAGCGCGACAGGCGGAATGCAGCGCGGGTGATTCGTTTTGAGAAATGGGCATGAAGCGACCTCTACGACCTCTGTTATTGACGATCATCTGGCTGTTGTTCGTCTTCTTGCTGCTGCAGTTGGCGGGTTTCCTGTTTTACCAGTTCGTGGTTAGCCAGCCGATCAGCGGCTACGGCTACCCGACCGGGCTCGAGCGGCCGCACGCTGAGCTTGGCTATCACTATCAGCCCAACTTCTCTGGTCACTTCAAGGGCACCGCCTACCAGCATATCTTGATCGAGACCAATGCCCAGGGCTTTCGCGACGCCGATTTCGCGCCGCAGTCGGGCGAGGGGCTGCGGGTCGCCGTGCTTGGTGATTCAGTGGTGCTCGGCCCCGGTGTTGAGGCCGGAGAGCGCTTGACCAACTGCCTGGATGACGTCGCGCGCCCTGGCGCTGAGGCTTGGCGCATCCTCAATCTCGGTGTGCATGCCTATAGCTTCGGCCACTACGTCAAGCTCGCCGAGCTGGAGTTCCTTGGGGCTGAGCCGGATGCCGTGCTGCTGGGCATCACCCTCAATGACTTTGCGCCGATGGAGAGCGTTGGCCCGGCCCGTCGCGCACGCCGCCAGGCCGAAGGTTGGCATAAGCCAGACTGGGTTGCCCGCATCCAGTCTCGGCTCGGGCGCACCTATGCAGGACGTTTTCTGGATGAGCTCGATACCCGCGTCCGTTACGCGCTGATGAGTGCTAACGATCGCCAGGCCTATCACAGCCTCTGGATGCGCTCTGTGGTTGATGCCTGGCAGCAAGACGACAATCGCGAGCGTTTTGCTCGCCGACTGGATCAATTCACCGCCGCGCTCGATCAACGCAGCTTGCCACTCGGCATCTTGCTCTTCCCAGAGCTCAACGCGCTACGCGATCCCGAGACCTTCGATGGTCCTCGCCAACAGGTTAGGGCGATGCTCGATGAGCGAGGGCTGAACTACTGCGACCCTTACGATGACTTCGCACGCCAACCAGATCTGGATGCGCTGTTTCTGCAGCGCGATAGCGTACACTTCACCCCGCGTGGGCATCAGCTGATCTGCGATGCGTTTGCGCGCTGCCTAGAGGCGGGAAGTCTCGCTGATCTTGCTGCAGCGCGGACTGGTCTGCCGAGGTTCGAAGCATCGTCGGCTAACCCATGACTGAACGGATCGCCACTCGGGTAGGCCATCGGCCAAGCGTTGTGCCTCGAATCTAGCCTCGCGCTGCGACTGCCTCGAACGAGGGGATAAAGGGCTTTTGCATTCAAGCCAACCATCCAATGCCTGATATTCTTGACACAGCTATGATTTCCAGTGCTTTTCTGATGAGCTAAAGAATCGACGTGCTGGTAGGGCCGGTCATCCTGCTACTCCTCCTCAAACTCCGCCGAGCCAAACTTCAGCACGCTGCAGTTCTCCTTGATGGTGCGCTGTAGGCTTTCATCGAAACCGGTCTTGGTCTTGGCCTGGATGTCGATCGAGATGGTGACCTCCACGCCGACCCGCGCGGTGAACGGCTCGATGATCTCATCGACGATCTGCGCAAAGTCGAGCTTCGCCTTGACCGGATCGAGTTCGATACTGCCGTAGAACTGGGTCTTAGCCGGGGTGCCGCTGCCGGTAGCGCCTTGGCCAATGCCACCGGTCCCTGTGTGGATGCCACCGTTGCTACTTCCACTGCCGCCTGGACCGGTTCCGCCTGATCCAGCAGAGCCACCCGCCGCACCCGTTCCACCAGCACCCGTTCCACCGGTGCCTGTCCCACCGGTGCCCGCTCCAACAGCACCCGCTCCACCGGTGCCTGATCCGCTGCTTCCTCTGCTTCCGCCTGCTCCGCTCCCACCTTGACCTCCCGCATCGCCGCCCATGGCACCGTCACCGTTGCCGCCGGCACCCTGCCCATGCGCTGGCTTGAGGGCCTCGCGATAGGCCCGCGCGGCCTCCTGCTGAATCAGCAGCGCCTCCTCGCCCAGTTCCACCACCCCCTTGGTGCCAAACATGAAGCCCAGTAGGCGCTCGCCATCCTTGCCGGCCGCGAAGCCGAAGAAGTCTTCGCTGGCCACGCCCTTGGCGATGGCGTCCTTGAACACGCTGTCGTTGATCAGCCGCGGCAGGTACAGGTAGTGACAGCAGTCCTGGTAGACCTTGAGCGCGCTCACCTCGGTGACGCCGTCCTTGAAGTACCAGGTCTCCAACAGCCGCTTGAGATGGATCGGGCTCCATTCGGTGACCAGCCAGTCTTCGTCCTTGAGCTTGTATTCGATCTCGACGATCAGGTTGGGCGCATTGGTCGAGAGCGGCACCGCATCCCAGCTCAGTGTCGGTCGGCCCTTGATGAACTGCTCCACTGGGCAGAGCAGCCAGCGATAGGTCTCGCGCACCAGGCGCTTGAGGGTCTTCTCGGCCTCGTCGCGGTGCTGCTTGGCCAGCTTGGCTTGGAACAGATCCAGGTTGAGCTTGCCCTCGTCGATGTCGGCGAGGATGCCCTCCCAGGCGATGAAGGCGCGCCCGGCCTCCTTGAGCCGATGGACGCTGTCATAGTCCGGGGCGACGAACAGCAGCCGGTTGCGCTTTTGTCGGGGTTGGTCGCCGCGTTGGGTGAGGATCTCGGTCGCGGCGCGCTGGGCCAGCGTGCCATCGGCGCGGCTGTGCCCAGCCTCTGGCAAGAGCACCACCAGGCGCGGACCCTGGCCGAAGTCGTCGGGGATGTCGACCGAGGGGGTGAAGACATGGATGCCGGCGAAGCTGTGCTTCGTGCCGAACACCGCGCGCACCCTGTCGCGCAGCAGCGGATAGAGCTGATCCTTGTTGCTGATCTGCTGCATCCGGCTTTCCATCTCGCGGCGCAGGTTGGGCTTGGTGTCGAGCCAGAAGCGGTCTTGGTCGGAGAACAGATAGTGCAGCCGATCGCG
>NZ_JAYESN010000160.1:0-7550 GCF_034860625.1 Lamprobacter sp. | reverse complement strand
GTCTTGCCGGTGCCAGCGCCGCCGAGAATGCGGCTTGGGCCATTCAGGTTCCGGGTCGCCAAGCGCCGTTGCGTCGGATGCAGAAACACCCGCCACTGCTCCAGCGGAGCGGACAGGATCGCCTGCAGATCCTGCTCGCCCTCGACCAGGTAGAAGCGCGCGCGGCTCTCGTCGCGATCCGCGGCGCTAGCAAAGTCATGGGTATCGATCTCCCGATCGACCCGCGTCTCGCGTGCGCTCAGGATGCTGCTCACCGAATCGCCGGCGAGCAGCAGAAACAGCCCCTCGTAGGCCTCCACCGGCAGTTCCTCGCGCATCGCATCGAGATCACCCTCGGAGCGGATCGTGCGCACCGCGGGCAGCATCTCCTCGGGCACCCCAACCGCCATCAGATCGCGATCCGACAGCCCGGCAAAAACCGGATCAGGCTCCAGCGGCGTCGGCGCGGCTCGACGCTGGACCGTTTCCTCGACGAAGTTCAGATTCGTCAGGGTGAGCGCGCCATTGACTGGATTAACGCTCATCTTGCGGGTGCTCGCCCACTGGTAGGCATCGTCGTGCTGGTCGACGTGCAGCCAGATGAAGACGTTATCCTTCGGCGCCCGAAAGATGATGCCGCGATAGGCCTGGTCGATCCGCACCGAGCGCAGGTTCTTATCCTTGGCGCCCTGAATGCGCTCGTAGTTGATGCCCGGACTGCGCGGATCGGTCTGGAACTTGAGCATGAACTCCAGCCCCTTGCTCTGCACTGCCGGGGGCAGCGCCGTCATGCGCTTGATCACGGCGTTGCTGACGATGATCTTGACGTCTTGGTTCATCGGCTTGGTCCGTTCATGCTCGACACTGATCGCATCCGGCGCCGCGACACTGATTCTTGTATGGCGTGCTGACTCATCACCAAACAACCCGAACACATCCGGATGCTGAAATGATTGGATCATTGGTGACTAACACTGCATCCAGGCAGACTGCGGTTGCCGCGATGATTCGATCGTGAAGCTCAGAGATATTGGAGATAAGAAAGGTTTGATGAATGATGTTAGCCGTCATTGGCTCAATCACGATCAGTGGATACCGACTTATATAATCATCAAGCGCCGAAAGGCTTGTTTCAATTCGTTTCTTTTCGGCAAGATAGCCCAATTCCGCGAGCGCCATCGCGGGAATAGCCAGGCGCTGATTGCCAGACTCCACATCGTTGAAAATCGTCTTGACACGCGCTGGCAATTTGCGGTTTTCAAGCCGCAAGACAATGGCCATGGTGTCGGCGACGTAGTCAATTTTCACGAGGATATTGATCTTGATAGGCGGTGAATTCCTGCTCCAGATGCCGAGCCTCCGCGCTGTCGAGTTGGCGTAATGCGCAGTCAATATCTGAAGCATCAGGGATGCGCGTAGCGCCTTCGCGCAGATGCAGAAAATCAATAAAGAGCTTGACCTCCCTTAACGCTTGCAAAGGCAGATCCTTAATACTCCGCTCGATGTCGCATTGGAGTTGTTGGTTGATCGTAGCCATCATTTTCCTCCTGTGGAACAGTGCGTCTCCGACTGTTTAGGTCTACAAATTCAAGGCTGACTCAACCGCCAGCCACCAGTCGCCAGCCTCTTCTATCACGGCAAACCCGGCCTGTTGCCAGCTCGCGGCACATTCCATCTGCGCGGGGGTGAGGAAGACCAGCCTCGCCGTCTCCCAGAGCGCCTCGGCCACCCGGTAGTCGTCGCCGTCTTCCACCTCGGTGCCGATCGCGTCTGGCGCCGCGACCCCGCGCTCGCTCAGCCGTTCGAAACCCGGTCTGAGACGCGCCAGGAACTCCGATTCTTCCAAAACCTTACCCCAGCCGGCGGGGGCGACTGCCGCCGTGACCACCTTCGGCTGCAGCACCGCCAGCACATGGCCGGCATCGAGCATCGATTCAGTCAGCAAGGCCACGCCAGAAACCCCTTGCAGTAGGTTCGCAATCCGCAACCATTGTCGCCAATGCGAATGCCCCTCCTTCAGCGCCTGTTCGATCACCAGATCGTTCAAGACCAAAGCACCGGCGAGCGGCTGGTCCGAGGTGGCCTTGCCGGTCAGGAACTTGGGTTCCGCCTTGCCGACCCAGTGCAGAAAACCGTTCTCAGGCCCCTGCAGATACACCTGATGGGCCTCCAACGCCAGCCACTCCGGCAACGCCTTAGACACCCGCTCGGCGCGCTCGCGCACAGCCTCCTTCACCTCAGCTGAACGCAGCACACTGCGCGCCAACAGATGCTGTCCGCTCGAGCCCAAGGCCGCCAGCGGGTCCTGATGCGTGGGGTCGGACTCAGCCAGCAGCCTGAGCAACAGCGCCAGCGCATGGCTGCTGAGATGCGACGGGCTGATCGGCGGCAACCGCTCGGTCGGGATCGCGGCACCCGACTTGGTCATCAGCAGCCCAAGCGGACTCGGCAGATCAGTCCCGGTCTTCTGCTTCTGCGCCGCCTCGATATCCTCGAAGCTGACCGACCAGACCCGGTAATCGCCACGCAGCATCAGCAAGGCGCGCTTGCGCGCATCGGCGGCCATCGACTGCTGATGAAACGCCCAGCCATCGACGAAGACGGCAAGCGGACGCATCGGACTCGCGGCCTTGGTCGCCGAGATCACGAAATCCGGCAGGCACAGCGTCTGGCCAGTGACCTGATCCTCGATCGGCACCTGGGTATCGACCCAATACTTGTTGGCGCCTACCGCGAGCAGATAAGCGGTCTTGCCGGCCTTGACGTCCTGCGTCACCTGAACCGCCGGAAACCGCTCGCCGCTGGCATCGAACTGCCCGCCGAGCGCCTTCAGCGCGGGCAGAAAACGGCGCTCCAGCTCCGAGCCAAAGGCCGGGTTGATCTCGATCTCGGACAGGCACTTGACCTGCTTGCGCTCAAAGTCGCCCTCGACCAGCTCGTCGAGGATCTCAAGTGCCGCGCGGCGGGAGATATGCTGCCGATTGCGCCCTTGCCGATAATGGAACACGCATTGGTAGCAGCCGTCGACCTCGGGCCGGGTCTGGCAGGGGCAGCTGCGAATCACCGCATGCGCGGCAGCGAGGACCGCGGCGAGGGTGTCCGCCTCGCCCGAGAGCAACTGTTGCAGATAGCCGGTGCCGCCCGGCACCGAATCGTAGATCAGGATGAAGGTCTTCCCCGAACCCGCCTCCGCGCCCGTCTCGGCGAGGGTATCGAAACGCAGATGATCGACCTTGCCGCCGAAGCGCTTGCGCATGCCAAGCTGCAGCGCCGACATGAACGAATAGGTGGTCTGCTCGCCGGAGCCGAAGCCCTTGGGCACCATGATGCGCAGGCATTCCGACTCGAAGGCGCGATACAGGAAGAGCCGGTCGAGCAGGTGCGCGTCGCCCTCGGCGTGCCGATCCCGACAGTCCGGCGTGTGCAGCTGTTCCCGGTCCTGATCGCGCTCGCGCGCCTGAGCGCCTCCCGGCTGCACCATGCCGCAGGTCTTGCATAACGAGAACCCGGTCTTCGCGCTGTCATCACCGGCGATCAGCATGAGCTGCTCCGATCCCGCCGCCGGTGCAGGTTGGCCCAGATTCAGATCATGGAACTGCGCCTTGGCGATAAATTCGAAGCCATAGACCGCCTGGCTGGACTCCAGCGTCCAGGCCGTTCGCACATCGGCGGGATCGAAGTTCATCAACAGCCGACGCGCGTAATAGCGCGGATTGCGCGCCTCGTCGGTCTCGGTGATGCGCGTCTTGTCCGCTTGGCGAACGTTGGCCACCGTGCGCCGCAGGCGCAACATCGATCGCACCTGGCTGCCATCGGCCCAACTGCCATCGCCGCACCGCGGACAGCTGGACGCCTTCGCCTCCAGCGCCATCAGCGGCACCAGGTAATGACAGTTGGCGCAGAAGCGATGCTCGGCCGGCGCTTCACCCTCCAGATCGATCTGATCGATCTGGACCTTGCTCTTGTGCGCAAAGAAAGTATTGCGCGGCGCAAACTCCGCCAGCGCTGCATGTGCGGGTCGGCTATAGCGGTGCACCGGAACCGAATACTCCTCGCCGCTGCGACGCTTGCCGTGAATGATAGTCGTCAGCGAGACGCCCTCTTCCGGAAAGGCATAGTTCGGCAACAGCCCGGCGTTGGTCATCGCCTCCAGCAACTGCTCGTTGTTGAGTTGCTGAATCCGCTGTCCGAGTCCGGCGCGCTCCTTCTCCAGTTCGTCGATCTCGGTCAGGGTCTGCTCGTCCTCGGGCCGTTTCTTGAGCCGCTTGAGCTCCGCTCCGATCCCGGTGCGACGCTTCTTCCACGACTCGCGCTCGGCGTGCATCTCTTCGAAGAAGGCGAGAAACCGCGCTTGCAGGTTTTTCTGTTGATCGGAGCCGGTGACGAACAACTGCAACCGTTCCTGGGTCGGGGCCTGCAGCTCATCGGCGAGCATCGCGCAGAAAGCGGCGAATAAGACCGGCTCGTTGCGATTCACGAAGTCGAGGTAGTTATAGGGGAAATGGCGGAGGTCCGCGTCGCCCTTCGCGACCTGATCTAAAGCATCACGCAACCGCTCCGGCAGCCTCGGTTGCTCCTGCGCCACCCAGTTGTCGAAAAAGAAGGCATAGAGCTGACGGCGCAGCACCTCGGCCGCGTTCAGGTAGATCGCCGGCGGCTCGACCTCGCCATGCAGCATCTCCAGTGGATTGGCGAAGTGATACTGGTCATGCCCATCGGATGAGGCATCGGCAATCGTCAGCACCGCCGCATTGCCATCCCGACGCCCGGCGCGGCCGACGCGCTGGATGTAATTGGCCTGATTCGGCGGCACACCACCCAGCATTACGCTGGACAGGCTGCCGATGTTGATGCCCATCTCCAGCGTTGGCGTCGCCGAGAGCAGGTTCTCGTACCAGGGCTCGGCGGCGCCCTCGGGCGCCATGAACCGATCCTGCAGCGCGAGCCGCTCATCACGCTCCAACAGGCCGGTGTGCTCGTGCGCGATCACGCGGTGGATGTCGCCGCGCTGCAAACGTGTCCGCCACCAGTTGCGGATCTGCGCTGGTGCCGGTCGCAGCCTCTCGCGCGGGCTGTTCCAGGCCGGCAGTCCGCTCAGCGCCTCGGTCTCCGCCGCTGGCACCCAAAGCGACTGCGCCGCACTCGGCGTCGTCAGCAGCCGCAGATCGCGGTGCAGCAAGAGCCGTTCTGGGCACAGCCCGAATACCCGCGCCTTGACACCGCGTTGCTCCAGCAGCAGAAAGCGGCCGAGCCCGACCTGCTCCAGCGCCTGCAGCAGCTCCTCGTAGGCCAGCGTGATAATCCCGGGCGAGGTGAGATCGACTGCGAGCGCCAACCGCGCCCAGCCCAACAAGGGATTGGCGTTGCGCTCCTCGAGGTTGAGAAAGCCGTGCCGGCCCGCCTCCCGGGTCACGAAGCGCGGCTGATCGCTGCGTCGGTGCGGTATCCAGGGCTCGCGCTGTCGCGCGTACTCAAACTTCTTGAAGTCCCCGGTCTCGGCCAGCTGCTCCAGGCCCAGGTGCAAGACGGCCCCGGCGCGAATCAGCATCAGCAAGGTGCCGAGCGCCCAGTACAGCACCCGCGCCTCGTCCAGGTCCTCAAGCCCACCGCCCGCCTGACGCAGCTCCGCGCTCAGCCCTGGCGCCAAGTCCCGCAACGCCTCCAGGTCCGGGAACAGCACCGCGATCCCCACCCTGGTTAGGGTGCGACCTCGATCGGAGCGATGCGCCAGCTCCTCGATCGCGCGCCATTGCAGCCGTTGGCGGAGCATCTCCGGCAAGCGCGATCCGCGCGGCAGGTCGCCGCGCGCCAGCAGCTCGCGCCAGTCGCGCAGGTATTCCATGCTCGGCGGGATGAAGCGCGCGACGAAATCGCGTGAGGAAGACGTGAGTTGAGAGGAGTGAGGAGTGAGTCCTACGCTCTTCTCACTCCTCTCCACTCTCTGCTTGCCCTCAAGCCAGGCACGCCCGATGTGCTCTAGCGCCTGGTCCCAGGGCAGCGCCGGCGCACTGGCCGGCTCAAGCGCCTCAATTGCCTTGGCCAGCGCCGCGCGCATCAAATGGCTTTCGGTCTTCGACTCGAGATAGCCGGCGCGGTGGGCGGCATCCTGCACCGAGTCCGAGAATAGGATCAGCTTCTTGTGATCGTTGAGCGGTGCCGACCAGAGGCGCTCGACCGCATGCGCGGCCAGGCTGGTGGTCTGGGCGCCGATGATCAGTTGACCGCCGCGCACGCCGCACACCGGGCAGGTATCGTCGTGAACGGTGACCTCGCGCTCGCCGCGGCCGGTCGCCTGGTTGCCCCGAACTTGGCGCGTGCGGGTGCCGCAGGCGACCGTCACCGGCAGCAGATCCTCGCTCTGGCAGTGCGGGCACTCGCTGAGGGTCCGATTGCCTAGGTGCCCACATTGGCCGCAGAGCCTCTGCTCAAGCACCTGCGTCATCGATGGCGCCCTTTCGCCAGGCTCGACATCGGCGCTGGCGCCGGCGCCAGCACTGGCATCAGCACCAGCAACGGCACCAGCACCACCATCACCACCCAGAGAGCCATCTCTAGAAGATCCCTCATAGGGATAGAGGCGAGCCAGAAAGGTATCCTGGTGACGGGCAAAGAAACTGGCGTAGATCTTGTCCGGATTCGCCTCGACGCGGCTGTCCTGTGGCCGTTTGATGGTCAACCAGCCGGTGGCATGACAATCCCGGCACTGCACCAGCGGCAGCCGCAGGCGCTCACGCTGACTCAGCACCGCGGCCTCTGATTGGAGCACCACCTCAGTCGGATCGCGGCTCACCGTCGCCACCACCCGACGCAGCTCCTGCAGCCAGAGCTGGATGCGCAGGCTGACCAGGAAGTTCAAGCGGCCCACCGGCGTCTCCGCGCTCACCCGCTGCCCAGCATGCGGTGCGCGCGCCCAGGCCACCAGCGTCAGCAGCGCGATCACCAGCGCCGGCGCCTCAGCCGCCACGCGCGCGCTCAGTGTGCGCTGCAGCTTGTCCGCGATCTCGTCAACCGTCACCGGTCCATGGCTCGCGACCCGCAGCAGCGACTGAAACAGCAGATGCTTCTTCAGCTCCTGCCCGAGCCGCAGTCGCCCGAGCGCCGTCTCGGCCTCGGCACTCAGCTCGGCAAGCAGCGCTGGCGCGGCGAAGAACGCCGGCAGGAATTGCCGCACCGCCGCCTCCGGGCGCTCGAAGTCGGTCTCGCCGATGGCCGCGAGCAGCGTCTCGTCGTCGGCCACCAGATGCTCGACCACCACATCGCCGATGAAGGCATCGAACCCCTGGCGGCGCTCGGTGATCACCGCGTCTTCATCGAAGCGGGTGGCGAAGATCTGGCTCGCGTACTCGCGCAGCGGTCGCGTATAGCTGGCATCGCCAAGGGTCGCCGAGGTGCCGATGCAGATCAGGCGCTCTGGATCGCACCGCAGCCGGTGGCGCAGACGGCGGATCAGCATCGCCAGGTCGGTGCCCTGTGCACCATCAAAGGTATGCAGCTCATCCACCACCAGAAAGCGCAGGGTCTCCGGGCCGTTGAACCGCCACAGCGCCTGATCGCGCGGGCGGATCAGCAGA
>NZ_JAYESN010000159.1:0-7742 GCF_034860625.1 Lamprobacter sp. | reverse complement strand
ACCCTTCGATGGCGAGCTGGGCTTGCGCCTGTTGCGCCAGACTCTGGTGTCCCTAGCCAGCCAGAACATCGTCGCCTTCGCCTCCGGTGGCGTGTTGCTCGGTCTGGTGCGCAACGGTCGGCTGCTGCCGCACGACAAGGATCTCGACATCGTGGTGCCCATGGCGTTTTTCCCAGCCGCCCTGAACGCCTTGCAGCATCTCGGTTGGCGCCCGGCCTGGACGGCGGTGAACGCGGACAACTTCCGCTGCCTGGTCCAGGGCGCCACCGCGCCTGGGCCGGGCATGACACTGGATCTGTTCGGTTACGCCTTCGACCCTGAGCGTCAGCGGATTCTCGGTGGCTGGTGGCCCACCGGGCGCGCGCCCGAGCAGGGGAGGCTGTTGCAGTTCAGCCCGTTTGAACTCGCGCTTGTCGATCATCCCCACGGCCGCCACTGGGACCTTCCGCAGCCTGAATCCCTGCTCGTCGAACTCTATGGACCGGACTGGCGCACCCCGGATAGCGAATTCGACACCACCCTAGAAACCCCGGCCCTGGTCGCTTACAACGACTACACCCGCGCTTGGGGCCGATTGAAACTGCTCGAGGCCTGGGTGCAAGGTCGACCGGCCCGCTTCGCCCGCACGCTGCGCGTGCTAGGCCGGCTTGATCCCGCCGACCCGGTGTTGGCCCTGTTCAGCTCCAGGACGCCATGCTGATCGGCGGCACCATTGGCGTGTTCGACCTGCTGCATGTCGGCCACCTGCGCTTTCTCCAGGCCGTCCGCCGGCGCTGCGATCGGCTCCAGGTCGGGGTCGGCGCCGATGCCTTGCTCGCCCGCACCAAGCGCCCGCCGGTGATCGACGAGCATCAGCGCCAAGAACTCCTCGCCGGCCTGAGCTGCGTCGATGCGGTGTGTCGTTTTGACATCGGCCTGGATCAAACCGTCGCCAGTGCCGACTGGATCGCCGCCTGGGGCATCGACCTGATGGTTGTCGGCGATGACTGGCGCGGCTCGGCGCGCTGGCAGCGGCTTGAACCCGAGTTGGCGCAGCGGGGCATCGGCTGCCTTTGGTTGCCTTACACCGCCGGCATCTCCACCAGCCTGATCCGCCAGCGCATCCTGGCGGCTGACGAACATGCCCGCTGCGCCGCCTTGGGCGCGACCATCGCCGAGGTCAATCGCTGTTAGCCAAGGTTTGCGGGCGAGAGAGGACGCTCGAAGTCCCGCTCATAGGCTCCCGCGTGATCGGGTCCGTTTGGGACGCGTCAACCGCAGATCCTTTTTTAAATGCCGAAGAGCAAAAGCTTGGCGAAAAATATCGCTCAAGTTTCTTGATCTTTGGACGTTTATTGAATGCTGCCGAAGTAAAATAACAAGGTCAGGTTGTCGCTCCCAGCTCAGGTTCGGCAGCGGCGTCGTGATCATGCTGAATGAGGACGCTTGGCGATCGCCCATCGCGGGGCTTCGCACCCTAGGGTAAGGGTCTTAACGTGAATCGCTCAACTTGGTATGCCGTTGTTGTGAGCAAGCCAACCGTTTCAGCCGCCGCCGCACCCCGCCCGCTGCCTCGCGACCCGCCCGCGCCGAGCCCGAGTGCGCGCGCCTTTCAGGCCGGGCGTGCCGCACGCAAGGCGGGCGCGCTGCGTGAGGCCATCGCGCAGTTCCGCGAGGCCATCCGCCTTGCCCCCGAGCATGTGCCGGCACTCAATAATCTCGCCACCGCCCTGCAGGAAGACGGCCAACTCGAGTCGGCCATCACCAGCCTGCGCCAGGCCATCGCCCTCGACCCCGAGCGCGCCCTGTTGCACAGCAACCTTGGCGGACTCCTGCAACAGCAAGGCGATCTCGACGCCGCCATCGCGGCCTATCGCCAGGCACTCGCCCTGGCGCCCGCTTCGGCCCCGGCCTATCTCCACCAGAGCGCCACCCTGATGGCACTCAACGCCCCAAGCCTCGCCTATCACCCCGATTGGCGCTGGCTGACCGAACAAGCCATCAGCCTGGCTTTGACCACCTACCAGAGCAACCGGCTGTTCCTGATTGGCCGCAACGCAGAACCCGGCCGTCTCGCCATTCAGAAGCGCCTGCTCGACAAACCCATGGGCCTGTATTGGCAGCCCGACACCGACACCCCCGAGGGTCGGCTGCTGTTCGTCAACACCGCCAATTGCGATACCCCGCAGACGGTTACCGTTACCGCCGTCGATGACGCCATCGGCGAAGGCCCGCATTTTGGTGTCGTCAGCCACAGCGCTAGCAGCAGCCATGCCGGCTACAACGGCCTCGCCATCGCCAACCTCACGGTGCAGATCAGCGACAACGACCTGCCCGCCGAAGACCCGGTTTTCCTTACCCCGCAAACTAACCCCTTCACCCTGGGCCTTGCTGACTTGCCCCAGCTTCTCCACAGCGATAGCCAATCGCTTTCATTCAGGAACCAGGTTGCCCTGCTGCCTGACCGGAGTCGGCCAGACACGCTGCCTTTAACCTTACTATTTTCCGAGTTGAAAACGCTCATGGCCACGATCAACCGCCCCGAAATCGCCTTTCTGGCCGCAGACCTGCCCCATTTGAATGATCTTCTCGCAGGCATCCCCCCGCACATCGAAACCCACTTGCTGGCCCCCGGTGAACAGTTGCTGCCCCAACTGGTCGCCGTGCTGGAGCGCCACCCCGGCTGGGGCCAATTCAAGGCCCTGCACCTGCTCACCCACGGCGCGCCCGGCGAACTGCACTTGGGCGCACAAAAGCTCGACCTGGCAGCCCTGGAGGCGCATCAGCCCGCGCTGCTGCGCCTGCGCGCAGCCCTCTCGGCCGATGCCGAAGTGTTGCTCTACGGTTGCGAAGTGGCCCAGGGCGAGCGCGGGCAAAAATTCGTTGAGGCGCTGAGTGCAAATCTCAGCCTGCCCGTGGCGGCGGCCAGTCACAAGGTGGGCCACCCGAGTGGTAGTGGTCATTGGTCTTTGGATGTGAGCCGCGCGCCCTTGCGCACACCGGCAATGGCCGTGCCCGAGTGGCCGGGGGTGTTGGGCATCCCCACCTTGGTGACCGCGGACTCCACCCCTGCCGATGACGGCACCTTTAGCGACGGGGCTGCCAACATTGTTCTTGTTTTCAGCGAGGATATAAGAGCTAAGAGTTCATCGGCGATCGATATCTATGCCTCAAACGGGACTCTGATTGAGAATTTTATTGCGGTCGGTACATTTGATTTTTATGGTAATAAAGACGGCACTGCTGCCATTTCAGGAAGCACGATCACGATCAACCCGTTTGCCGATTTGTCGGAGGGTGGTTATTACCTGCATATTTACAACGCTTCTGGATCCTTACCGGCGCTGGTAAGCGTATCGACAGGGGATGCTTTCGCCGATATCAAAGACAGCACCAGTTACAACTTCACGGTAGGGCCGGTCAACACCCCACCTGCTCTGTCCGATGCGGGCGGTACCCTGGCCTTCACCGAAGGCGATGCTGCCAGCGTCATTGATACCTCGCTGACCCTGTCCGATACAGACAGTGCAGATATCGCTTCAGCCACGGTGAGCGTCACCGATGGCTATGTGAGCAGCGAGGATGTGCTGGGCTTTACCAACCAGAACGGCATCAGCGGTAGTTGGAACAGCGGCACGGGCGTGCTGACCCTGACCGGTACCGCGACTCTGGCGGAATACGAAGCCGCGCTGGAGTCGGTGACTTACCAGAACACCAACACCGCTAACCCAAACACCAGCAACCGCACCATCACCTGGGTGGTGAACGACGGCACAGATGATTCGGAGCCAGTGACTTCCACCATCACGGTGACCGATGTCAACGACGCACCCACCCTGAGCGCCAACGCTTCCAACCCCACCTTCACCGAAGACGGCAGCGCCGTCACCCTGTTCAGCGAGGCCTCGGCCAGCACGGTGGAAAACGGCCAGACCTTTACCGGGCTGACCCTGACGGTGACCAACGTCACTGACAGCACCGAATCCCTGACCATCGACGGCAGCATGATCGAGCTGGCCAATGACACGGAGGGCGACACAACCACCAACAGCCTGAGCTACAGCGTCAGCCTATCGGGTAGCACGGCCACCGTCACCTTGACGGGCGGCACGGTATCCGCCGCCGACCTGCAAACACTGATCAATGGCATCAGCTACAGCAACAGCAGCCAGAACCCCAGCACGGCTGATGACAGGGTCATCACCATCACCGCACTGCAAGACAGCGGCGGCGGGGTCGACACGGCATCACTCAACATCACCTCGACGGTAGCAGTGGCAGCGGTCAACGACGCCCCAGTGATTGACCTCAGCGCCACCACGGCCGGCAACGATCACAACGCCACCTTTGCCGCTGGTGGCGCGGCCGTCGCCATTACTGACAGCGATGCGACCCTGACCGATGGTGACAGCGCCACGCTCGCCTCCCTCACCGTCACCCTCAGCAATCGCCCCGATGGTGATGACAAAGAAGGCCTGAGTCTGAATAGCTCCGCGCAGACCGCCGCAACCGGTGCGGGCCTTACGGTGAGCTACACCGAGGCGACCGGTGTGCTCAGCATCAGCGGCGCGGCCAGCTCAGCGGTGTATCAGGAGATCCTGCGCGGTGTGGTCTATCAGAATACCGACACCAAGGCTGATATCGACACCAGTGATCGCAGCATCAGCGTCGTGGCCAACGATGGCACGGATGACGCCGTGCAACGCACCACCACCCTGAAGGTGATCATCCCGCCGGAGATCAGCTACAGCGCCGCCACCTTTACCGAATCGAGCGCCAACGACGGCAGTCTCGACAGCGTTCTCAGCCTGACCTTGGCGGTTGACACCTTTGCCGATGATGTGATCAGCGCTGGCAAGATCAGCACCAGCAATCTGCCCGCCGGCCTGGTGCCAGTCTATACCCTCGTTAGTGATACCGAGATCAGCCTGCGCCTGGCCGGGCAGGCGAGCGCCCATGAGAACGCCAACGACATCAGCAATCTGGGCATCAGCTTCCAGGATGGCGCCTTCACCACGACCGCCGACGCCAGCCAGGTGATCAGTTACGCCAGGAACGATCTGGCGGTGGACTTTGCGGATGCGCCCGTCACGACAAGAACGATCGATACGCTCGGTAATACGGATGTAACCTTCACCACCAACAACGGCGGCTTGACCGATCTGACCAATAGCGCCGCGCCAGGCGGACTCCCGCGCGGCCTGAAGATGCCAGTGGGGCAATTCGGTTTTGAACTCGATGGCGTTGCAGCGGGCGGCACCGCCACCATCACCATGGAGGTCGATGCCAGCAAGAAGGTCTCGGGCTTCTTCAAGCAAGACGATCAGGGTAAATGGGTCAATCTCGCCGACAGCGTAACGACGGAAGGCGGCCAGACCCTCATCAGCTTCTCGATTCAGGACAACGGGCCATGGGACAGCGATGCCACCCTGGGCCGCATTGTCGACCCAGGCGGTCTTGGCGAGAACCTGCTCGCCCCGTTCGTCGCTGAGAACACCACCAGCGTTGGCGACATGAGCGAGGCGCTGGATCTCAGCGGTTTGACCGGCACCGTCAGCTACAGCCTCAGCGGCGAAGACGCGGGCAAGTTCAGCATCAATGCCCTGACTGGTGCTCTGAGTTTCGCCAGCGCGCCAGATTTTGAGAGTCCCACCGATGACGGTGATACCGCGGGCAACAACACCTATGCGGTGACGGTGACCGCCACTGGCTCAGAGAGCGGCACCAACGCGGCCGACCTGATTGTCACCGTCTTTAACGATACTGGGGCAGACGGCAAGGTTGCTAATCTGCAAGGGGATAGCACCGGCTTTACGCCCGGCACGGCGGAATATGTCGATGCCGACTCGAGTGATTTTGTCGACATCACCCACGCCACAGACGAAAGCAATGGCACTTTTGCGAACGGCTATCTACTGATTTCCCAGATAGAGGGGACGGCGGATGGTGATTTCTCTTTTGACACTGATGGGATTAAATCAGGTGGTGACGGAGACATCGGAGCTGGTGAACTCCTTACAAGCGGTTCTGGTGGCGTGGTGGCATTAACAGGCTCAGGTTTTGTGGATGCCACGAAAACTGGCCAGGATGGGCAAGAGCTTCTTATTCATCTCAACGGTTCGGTAACCGTCACCGATGTTGAATGGATTGTTTCATTTCTACAATACACCGCCCCCACCGAGGGTAACCGCACCTTCTCCCTAGCGCTCAACGACGGCACCAACGCCTACGAAGCCGTCACCTTCAGCATGAACGCGGCCGATACCACCGCACCCACGCTGGATGCCGCCGGCTCGACACCGGCGGACGATGCCGCCTCTGTGGCCGCTTCGGCGTCGCTGCAGCTCAAGTTCTCTGAATCCATCTACTTTACGCCGGGATCGAGCGGCAGCATCAGCCTGTACAACGTCGCCGATAGCCAGCTCGTTGAAACCTTCGGTATTGCCGAGATCGGCAGCGGCGATGGGCGCATCGCCATCAGCGGCGATACCCTGACCATCAACCCGACCGGCGCGCTTGGATTTAACACCCAATATGCGGTGCAGATCGGCGCCAACCTGATCCAGGATGCCGCCGGCAACACCTTGGCCGCGATCGCTGACAACGTTACCTACAACTTCACCACATCGGCCAATACCGCCCCCGTCCTCGCCGGCGTGCTCAGCGAGACCACCCAGGGCTTCGAGACCTCCGACAGCCTCACCAGCAACTTCAACGACGGTAACGCCACGCCGGTGATGTCCTGGAGCGAGACCGCCGGGCTCTCCGGCGGGGGCGGCGTGAGTATCCCCGGCGGCACCAGCGAGGTCTGGACGGCCAACCAAGGCCTCACCCTGGTCATCGGCGAGACCTACACCCTATCGACCTTCGCCTATATCTCTGGCAACAGCGGCTATGGCGGCCTAGGCTTTGCGGTCAACGACAGCAACCTCCCTGGGTCCACCACTGCGGGCACCAACGGCTTCAACCTCGGCATCGGCTTTCACGGCGGCGGTGGGTCGTACATCAACGACGACAGCGAGACCAACCTCTCCTGGACCGGCACCAGCGGCGGGGATGCCCTGGTCACCGGCAACTGGTATCGGCTGAGCTATGCCATCACCCCCACTGGCAGCAACAACTTTGAGGTCAGCTTCGAGATCTGGAACAGCGATGCCTCTGGCGTGGTGGGGACTCGGGCGGCGGATCCCGTTTCCACCACCCTGACCAACACCCATCTCACCGAGGGGCTGACGGTCTATCCCTATTTCTCCAATAACGGCAGCCGCCTGGGCGTGATCGACGACTTCACCGTTACCTCGTTCAGCAGCGGGTACGCCCTCACCGCCACCGACGAAGACACCACCAGCACCTCGACCGCCGTAAGCACCATCCTATCCGGCCTGGGCTACAGCGACAGCGACTCGGCGCAATCCGGGGCAGCCATCTCCGAAACCACGGGCAACGGCGCCTGGCAATACTCGACCGACGGCGGCAGCACCTGGACAGCGGTGGGCGCGGTGAGCGCCTCCGCGGCCCTGCTGCTGGATGCAGACCAACTGCTGCGCTATGTGCCCGACGGGGTCAGCGACGAGACCGCGACCCTGACCCTACGTGGCTGGGACCAGAGCAGCGGTGCACCCGGTACCACGGCGGACACCAGCAGCAACGGCGGCAGCACCGCCTTCTCGGCCACCACCGGGACTGTCAGCATTTCGGTCACCGAGGTCAACGATGCGCCCACGCTTTCGGCCAACGGCTCTGATCCGACCTTCACCGAAGAT
>NZ_JAYESN010000158.1:0-8004 GCF_034860625.1 Lamprobacter sp. | reverse complement strand
GATGAAGGCCTTCATCTCCTCGAATTGCGCATCGCTGAAGTCGGGCGTTCTTGACATCACCCAGACATAGTCACGTTTGGCGCGCCCAATCACCGTGGTCTGATAGTCGTCATCGAGATAGATGATGCGAAAATCAGCCTTGATCGGCCAGATGAACTGCATCCCCCAGCGGGCGTTGGTGGCCGTGTCGAGCACGAAGCCCTTCGGATGATGGACCTTCTGCGGGCCGTCGAAGGCATCCTGATTGAAGGTGAAGGTGGTGGCGATGGTGCCATCGGGATTCAGCGCATAGGACTCGACGGCGTTGTGCGCGCCCTTCTCGACGAAGGTCGGGATATTCGCGACCACATACCAGTCGCCCATGAAACGCTCTAGGTCGACTTGATCGACGGTCTTCATCGGTTTACCTCCGGTTTCGATACAGCCGCTGAGCAGGCTAAGGATGCTCGCGGCGAGCAGCAGCCGCAGCACCTGTGGGAATCGAGGCATTAGAGTCTCCGGTAGATCAGTTGGGCGCCCTTGCCGGTATCGCTGGCGAGCCGCACCCAGCCCAGCGCGTCGTTATACCAGAGGTTGATGGTCAGTTCGTCGGTGACCAGCTCGAAACGGGTCGCCTCGACCTCGCTGCCGTTGACGGCGACCCGCTCTGCGCCGCGGCGTTGCACGCTGACCGCTTCGAGCTCTCCGGTTTGTGGATTCAGGAGCCTGGGCTGCTGCAGGATGGCTGAGTCCCAGTAGGCAAAGGTCTTGACGCAGCCATCGAACTGCTCGACGTTCTCGCCGCGATCGACGCGGAAGCCATTGCTGACCGCCGAGCCGTCGATCTTGTAGCGGGTGCCATTGTCGTTGGTGGTCGAGCTGAGCCGTTCCAGGCAGCCGTTGCGAAACAGCTCGTTGCTCTGGTGGCGATAACGGTAGGCGGTGATGAAGAAGAAATCGACCTTGAATTCGGCCTGGCTGGTGACCCGCTGCTGATCGCCGCTGACATCGATATCAAAGCGATGCTCACCGATCGGCTTGTCGTCGAGCAGCACCTCGAAGCGAAAGGTCTGATCGACCGCTGCGCCCACCGAGAAGCTGCCCAGTGTCAAGGGTAAGGCCAGCGCCAAGAGACCGCCGATGAGGGCGGGCCGAACGCGTTGATTGAACATATCGGGAGACTCCAGAAGATAGCGTGGCTCATACGGCAAAGTTTGTGTCACTAGGCTGGCTGAACAACAGATGGACAACGATAAATAACACTGGGATATAGATGGACGCTTCCGGTCATCAATGAAAGATCGATGTGCATCTGTGTCGATCTGTGTTCATCTGTGGTTCTTTTCGGCCCTCACCTCTGGCCGCATGAACCGAAATCGCTACCCTGGAACAGGCGCCTTATTACCCGGCTGGTGACTCGCTATGGGCGTCAGTTGACCTTTGGTTTTGCGCGCGGTGGCCCGGGGAAGAAGGCATTGGTTCGGCGGATATAGTCTCGATAAGCCGGTCTGCGCTCGGCAATGTCTTTTTCCAGCAGGGCAACCCCTGAGACCCGGAGCAACAACAGCGTCACCAGGACCGGCCCCAGGAGACTCCACCAGGCGCCGGCGGCGACCGCGAAGAGGTAGAACCCCCACCAGATACAAGCCTCGCCGAAATAGTTCGGGTGGCGTGTATAGCGCCACAGTCCGCGGTCGAGCACCTGCCCTCGGCTCAGCGGATGGGCCTTGAAGGCGGCGAGCTGCTGATCGCCAATGGCCTCGAAACCGAACCCGATCAGCCAGAGCAGCACGCCCAGATAGTCCAACCAGCCGAGTGGTGTCGAGCCGAGGATGCCACCGAGCAGCGGCAGCGAGATCACCCAGGCCAAGATCGCCTGCAGCCCAAACACCAGATAGAGACTCTTGAGCCAGAATCCAGGCTCGTTCTCAGCGCGCATCGCCTGGTAGCGACGGTCTTCTGGTTGGCCCCTGTTGCGCAGGGTGATGAACACCGAGAGCCGGGTGGCCCAGACCGTGACCAGGAACAGAACGATGTACGCGCGCGGCGCAAGCGTTGGCGCCCAAGTGATGTAGACCATCGTCAGTATGAGAAAAAACAGCGACCAGAGGCTGTCGACGAGGCTGACATTGCGCGCTGGGATGCTGATCAGCCAAGCGCCGATGGCGAGCGCGAGGACGACCGCAAGACCCGCGGCGTAGATGTTGAGGTCAAACATGCGGCCTGACCGTGGGAGATGACGAGCACAGCAACGCTTGCCGCTCGGCTTGTGTCGTCAGGCAATCAGGTAGAACGATCGGTAGAGCGACCATTTGGTAGCGCGTCTGAACTGAAGATCAGTGCGCGCTAGACGCTGCTGCCAGATCCTCTTTCGAGGCCTCGAGCATGGCCTGGATCTGCGCTGGCTCGATGCGCGTCATCAGTGGCTTGAACTTGGCGATCTCCTGATCCAGCAGCGGCGTGGCGAGCGCGTCCCAGGTCAGTGGCTCGATCTGCAGGAACTGCTCGGCGGCCTCCGCGGTGCCGGGCAGGATCGGCTTCAGCCAGCCGATCAGCAGCCGGAACAGATTCAGGCCCTGAGTGCAGATGGCCTGCAGCTCAGTGTCACGCCCTTCCTGTTTGGCGACGACCCAAGGCGCTTGCTCGTCGATGTATTGGTTGGCGCGATCGGCCAAGGTCATGATCTCGCGCACCGCGCGGCTGTATTCGCGCGCCTCGAAGGCCTCGGCGATCGGGCCGTTGGCGGCGACGAAGGTCTCGAACAGCGCAGGGTCGGGCAGTTCGGTGCCGAGTCGGCCGTCGAAGCGCTTGGTGATAAAGCCGGCGGTGCGGCTGGCGATGTTGACCACCTTGCCGACCAGGTCCGAATTCACCCGCGCCTGGAAGTCGTCCAGGCTGAGATCGATGTCGTCGACACCGGCGCTGAGCTTGGCGGCAAAGTAATAGCGCAGGTACTCGGGGTTCAGATGATCCAAATAGGTGCGTGCCTTGATAAAGGTGCCGCGCGACTTGGACATCTTCTGGCCGTCGACGGTCAGAAAGCCGTGCGCAAAGACCGCGGTTGGGGTGCGGAAGCCGGCACCATGCAGCATCGCCGGCCAGAACAGCGCATGGAAATAGATGATGTCCTTGCCGATGAAATGATAGACCTCGGCGCTGCTGTCGGGCGCCCAGTAGTGGTCGAAGTCGAGCCCCGCGGCCTGGCCTTTGGCGCTGTCGCAGAGGTTCTGGAAGCTGGCCATATAGCCGATCGGCGCGTCGAGCCAGACGTAGAAGAACTTGCCGGGGTGGTCCGGGATCTCGAAGCCGAAGTAGGGCGCGTCGCGCGAGATGTCCCATTCCTGCAGCCCGGCATCAAACCATTCGTCGAGCTTGTTGGCGACCTGCCCCTGCAGGCTGCCGCCACGGGTCCAGTCCTTGAGCATGGCCTCGAAATCGGCTAGGCGAAAGAAATAATGCTCGGAGCTGCGTTGCTCGGGCACGGCGCCGGAGACCGCCGAGCGCGGATGCTTCAGCTCGGCCGGCGAGTAGCTGGCACCGCAGGCCTCGCAGTTATCACCGTATTGGTCGGCGGCGCCGCACTTTGGGCACTCGCCTTTGATGAACCGATCGGGCAAAAACATCTGCTCGACCGGATCGTAGGCCTGCTCGATGGTCCGTTTGACGATATGACCCGCGTCGCGATTGCGCTCGTAAATGAGGCTCGCGTAGCGGCGATTCTCATCGGAATGGGTCGAGTGGTAGTTGTCGAAGGCGACGCGAAAGCCGGCGAAATCAGCACGATGCTCTTCCGCGACGCGGGCGATCAGGGCCTCCGGCGTGATGCCTTCCTGGCGCGCCTTGAGCATGATCGGGGTGCCATGGGCATCGTCGGCGCAGACGTACCAGCAGTTTTCTCCACGCATCTTCTGGAAGCGCGTCCAGATGTCGGTCTGGATGTACTCCACCAAGTGGCCGATGTGGATCGGGCCATTGGCGTAGGGCAGTGCGCTGGTGACCAGGATGTCGCGGGGCTGACTCATCTAATAGTGCTCTGGGTTGGCGGGTTTGGTGCTCTGCACAAGGCCTGCGCAGGCCAATCGAATGCTCGAGGGTGCTGGTACTTTATCGATCGGCCAAGTTTTGTTTGCTGTGCGGAAAAATCATGGCTCGATGGTCCGAGACGCAGCCACACTAGTTTATCAAGGAGCGCCGTACAGATCGCCGAGCAGGCTTGAATTAGCGAATGCTGATACCAGTTCGAGAGCCAGCGCCGGCGCCGGCTCATCAGCCTAAGTTGAGGACGTTCGGTACCCGCATCCTACAGAATCATGCCAGCCCGCGGGCCACCGCGGTCGCCACAGACAACGGAGCTCTCCATGACCGAAGTGACCAAAGAGACTGTCGAAGCCGCCATCAAGGGCTACACCGAGCCACATCTGGGCCGGGACTTAGTCTCCGCCAACTGCATCAAGGGTATCGAGGTCGAGGGCGACCAGGTCAAGGTGAAGGTGCTGCTCGGCTTCCCGGCGGACGGGATCAAGCAAGCGATCGCCGATGCGGTGAAGACGCAGGTTGAAGGCGTCGATGGCGTCAGCATGGCACAGGTCGATGTCGGTTGGCAGGTCAAGGCGCATTCGGTGCAGAAATCGCTGAAGCCGATCGACAGTGTCAAGAACATCATCGCCGTGGCCTCCGGCAAGGGTGGTGTTGGTAAATCCACCACCGCGGTGAATCTGGCGCTGGCGCTGGTGGCTGAAGGTGCCAAGGTCGGTATTCTGGACGCCGACATCTACGGCCCGTCGCAGCCGCGCATGCTGGGCGTCTCTGGCAAGCCGGAATCGAAGGACGGCAAGACACTGGAGCCCATGACCAGCCACGGCCTGCAGACCATGTCGATCGGCTTTCTGATCGAGGAAGAGACGCCAATGATCTGGCGCGGTCCGATGGTGACCCAGGCGCTGGAGCAGCTACTGAACGACACCAACTGGTCGGAGCTGGATTATCTGGTCATCGACCTGCCGCCGGGCACCGGTGATACCCAGCTGACGCTGGCGCAGAAGGTGCCGGTCTCGGGTGCGGTCATCGTCACCACGCCGCAGGACATCGCCCTGCTGGATGCGCGCAAAGGCTTGAAGATGTTCCAGAAGGTCGAGGTGCCGGTGCTTGGCATCGTCGAGAACATGAGCATCCACATCTGCTCCAAGTGCGGTCACGAGGAGCACATCTTCGGCCAGGGTGGCGGCGAGAGCATGTCGCAGCAGTACGGGGTACAGATGCTCGGCGCACTGCCACTCGATATCCAGATCCGCGAAGAGACCGATGGCGGCAAGCCAACCGTGGTCGCGGACCCGGACTCGCGCATCAGCCAACTCTACCGTGAGATCGCCCGCAAGACCGCGGCTAAGCTCTCGCTGCAGGCGAAGGACTATGCGGCCAAGTTCCCGCGGATTGTGATCCAGAACAACTGATCAAGAACAACTGACGAGTGTCCCGGCGACAGGGAGGTCATGATCGCGGACACTCAGACTCTGCACCTCGGGGCGCGAAACCGAGTCCCTGCGGTTTGGTGCTCTGTCAACGCATAGACGCCCAGGCTTCCTGGCCAGGCGAATGGACCTTAGCCAGCTTCTGTCCGATCTCTGGATCATCGGCTTCCTTGGCCTGCAAATGGCTGCGGTGATCCTGACGACCACTCATCTGGTGCTGAGCAACCGCGATGTGCCTTCCACCGTGGGCTGGACTGGGCTGGTGCTGCTCACGCCCTTGGTCGGCGTAGCGTTGTACTGGGTGTTCGGTATCAACCGGATCAAGCGCAAGGCGCATCGGTTGCGACCGGAGACCTCGATCCAGAGTGATGAGGCCAGTGTTCGTGCCGAACAGCGAGCCCATCGACTGCTTGAAAGCCGCTTCCCAAGGCTGGTTCCACTTGGCCATCTGGGCGATGAGCTGACCCTTTCGGTGCTTGAGGCCGGCAACCGGATCACGCCGCTGGTCAATGGCGATGCCGCCTATCCGGTGATGCTCGCGGCGATCGATAGCGCCCAGCGTAGCTTGGCCCTCTCGAGCTACATCTTCGAGAACGACTCCGCCGGACAGCTGTTCATCGCCGCACTGCAGCGGGCGCAACAGCGCGGCGTTCAGGTGCGGGTGCTGATCGATGGCGTCGGCCAGTGGTACAGCCGCCCGCACACGCCCAAGGTCTTGCGTCAGCTCGGCATCCCGACCGGGGTCTTCCTCGAGTCCGCGCTGCCGATCCGCAATCCTTACGTGAACTTGCGCAACCATCGCAAGATCCTGGTGGTTGATGGGCGCGTTGGTTTCACGGGCGGGCTCAATTTGCGCGAAGGCTGTGTGCTCGCGTGCAATCCACAGCATCCGGTGCAGGATCTGCACTTCAAGGTTGAAGGGCCTGTGGTGCGTGGGCTGATGGAGACCTTCGGGCTCGATTGGGCCTTTACGACCGGTGAGCGGCTCGGCTGTGATGATTGGTATCCGGCATTGGTGCCGGCGGGGGATTGCATCGCGCGCTGCGTGCCGGATGGTCCCGATGAAGACTTCGATGTGCTGCGTCGGTTGATCCTGGGCGCCTTAGCCCATGCGCAGCGGCGGGTCCGCATTGTGACCCCCTATTTCCTGCCCGATCAGACCCTGATCACGGCGCTGAATGTGATCGCCATGAGCGGTGTTGAGGTCCAGATCCTGGTTCCGCAGCGCAACAACCTGCGCTTCGTGCAATGGGCGGCCGAGGCCCAGGCCGAACAGATCCTCGATGGGCGTAGTCGCATCTTCGTGACCCCACCGCCGTTTGACCACAGCAAGCTCATGCTGGTTGACGACGCCTGGTGCTTCTTCGGCTCGGCTAACTGGGACCCACGCAGCCTGCGGCTGAATTTCGAGCTGAACATCGAATGCTACGATAGCGTACTGGCGCAACGGCTCAACGCCCTGGTTGATGAGAAACTGGCGAGCGCGATTGAGATCCGCGCCGCCGATATGCGCGCCCGCCAGTTGCCGATCAGACTGCGCGATGGCTTCGCGCGGTTGCTGACGCCTTATCTTTGAGACGATGCACGGGTGCGCTTTGAGTCTGTCGGCAGCCTGAGCCAGCCCATGACTGGCGATCAGGCTTAAGATGGTATCAGGCTGAAGAATCGTTTCCGGGAGTTGCGATGACCAACCTAGCCACGCTTTATCGAACTGACTATGCCGCCTGGGCACAACGTAACGCTGAACTGCTACGTGAACGGCGTTTTGCCGAGCTCGATATCGAGCACCTATTGGACGAGCTGAGCGATATGAGCAAGAGCGATCGCCGCGAATTGCACAGCCGCTTGTTGGTGCTGCTTGCGCATCTGCTGAAGTGGCAATATCAGTTTGCTCGGCTATCTGACCGTTGGCGCGAATTCAAGGGCGACAGTTGGCGCTCGACCATCGTTGAGCAACGCGAGCAGCTCGCGGACTTGTTGTGTCAGTCACCGGGCCTGAAAGCGACGCTCGACGACGCCATCGCGGCTGCCTATGCTAGCGCGGTCCGTCTAGCGCAAAAAGAGACGCGGCTGCCAACCGAGACCTTCCCCGTGGTTTGCCCCTACAGCGGGGAACAGATCTTTGATGATGATTTTTACCCTGAAGCGCGCTGAGAGCCATCACGCTGAGAGCCATCCCTATGCTGACACGCCTGGACACCATCACGCTGCAGACGACGGCGCCGATCCAACTCGTCGATATCACTGAACAGTTGCGCGAATGTTGCGCGCGCAGTGGTGTGCGCAATGGACTGGTGACGCTGCTCTCGCGCCATACCACGGCCGCGATCTGCCTCAATGAGCGCGAGACTCAGCTGCAGCGCGATATGGTGACCTTCCTCAAGCGTCTGGTGCCGCGCGATGGCGATTACCTGCACAACCTGGCGCCGGTCGATGATCGCGACAACGCGCATGCGCATCTGATGGCGCTGTTCACCAATGCCTCCGAGACCATCCCGATCGCCGATGGCGAGCTGTTGCTCGGCAGTTGGCAGTCGGTGTTCTTCCTTGAGCTGGA
>NZ_JAYESN010000157.1:0-8032 GCF_034860625.1 Lamprobacter sp. | reverse complement strand
CTGCCGGTGTATGGGGGTAACAATGACCAAGAAACGTCAATCACATTCGCCAGAGCTCAAGGCCAAGGTGGCGGTTGCTGCCCTGCGTGGGACGCAGACAGTGAACGAGATCGCGCAGCAGTATGGTGTTCATCCTGTGCAGGTCAGTCAGTGGAAGAAGGCGCTGGTAGACCAGTCGTCGACCATTTTCGACAGCAAGCGCGGGCCGAAGCCCAAGCCGGAGTACCAGACGGACGACAGCTTGTACGGCGAGATCGGCCGTCTCAAGATGGAACTGGATTGGCTCAAAAAAAAGTCCGGGATCAGCCTGCCATGACGCGCCAGGGCTGGATAGATCCGGGCGACAAATTGTCGGTGAAGCGACAGTGTGAGCTGGTCGGCGTGGCACGCTCCACGCTGTATGCACGGCGACGGGAGCGGCCAGAGGCGGCGGAGGACATTGAGCTGTGCCGACTGCTGGACGAACTGTACACGGCGCACCCGTTTTACGGCAGTCGCCGTATGGTAGTGGCGCTCGGTCGACGGGGCTACGTGGTCAACCGCAAGCGCATTCAGCGGCTGATGCGACAGATGGGCTTGGCTGGCATGGCACCGGGCCCCATGACCAGCCGACCAAACCCGGAGCACAAGGTCTACCCCTATCTGCTGCGCGGCGTTGCGATCACGCGCCCGAATCAGGTTTGGAGCAGCGATATCACGTATGTGCGCCTGCCTCGCGGATTCGTCTATCTGACCACAATACTGGACTGGTACAGCCGTAAGGTGCTTTCCTGGCGCATCAGCAACACCATGGACGCGGCGTTCTGTATCGATGCGCTGACGGAGGCGCTTGAGCACTACGGCGCACCGGAGATCTTCAACAGTGATCAGGGTTCGCAATACACCAGCAATGCGTTCACCGATGTCTTGAAGGCCCACGGTGTGGCGATCAGCATGGATGGCCGCGGGCGCGCCTTTGACAACATTTTCGTGGAGCGACTGTGGCGCACCGTCAAGTACGAGGACATCTACCTGCGTGGTTACAGCTCGATCAACGAACTGACCCTCGGTCTGACCGACTACTTCCAGTTCTACAACGCGGAGCGACCACACCAGGCCCTGGGCAATCTGACACCTGATCAGGCCTACTGCACAGGGGTGGGTGGTGGGGCATCCATACCTGATCACTTCGCTTCTCGTCAGGCCGCGGTGACCAACAACGAGACTACAGGGCAGCGCTGTGCAGCTGCAGAACAGTCGGCAGAGTTGATAGCTTAAATATTGGCCAAAACTGTCTTGACTATGGGGTCCACTTTAGCAAGGCATCGAAGCCGCCGCGGCGGTAGCGTTTGAGCCAGTCGCGCAGCGTCTCGGCGGCAACCCGGTTGCGCCGGCTGCCGGGAATGGAGTGTTCCTGTTCGGCCTTGGCCTTCAGCTGGGCACTGATGCCGGGACTACCCGGCGGCAGATGGATCAGGTCGGCGATCAGGCCGTAGCGGAACAGGGCCACCGCCTGGCGATGGTCATTATCGGGGTCATGCATGGGAGGGTCCTTGGGTTGGCGAGGCGATTGCCTCGGGAACCCAGACGCTACGCGGTCGCAGGCGGTGGATCTGGCCCCATCGGTTGTTGCTGAGCGCGATTGACCTCACCGCCTGCGCATGCCAGCGCTGAGAATCCCAGGGGAGCGGGTAGTTGCGGGAGATAAGCTGCGGTGCGGCCACGCAGAGGCACCAGCACGGCGTCTTGCATCAAACGGATGCGAAAGTAAGTGATCGTGGGCGTGCAGCCAGCCAGCATATCGGGCAGCAGCGCCATCACCAGCGATAGGCATTGGTACACATACTGTCGTCGCCTGCGCAGCCAGCGTACTGCGCCAGGCAGCTCAATGCCGGGGCGCAGTGCAGCGGCAGCTGCTTCCAGGCTGACAGCCTGCTCCGCCGCAACAACCGCTTCTTCCAGGGAGCACAGGGTGCCGGGCAGTCGTGCCGCCAAGCAATCTGGCAGCAGGCCGAAGGTGGTATGGCTCTCACGACAATACCAGCGGGCGATACGTGCGCCGGATGGGGTCTTGCGTTCATAGGTGCCATGCCGTTTTAGGGAGCACCCGCCCTGTCGGTGGTTCGGGCAGAACGGCAGGCTTGCATCGCGCCATGCTTCGCGGCTAACGTATTCCTCGCTGGTGAGCCCCGTATCGTAGCGAAGCAGCACCGGCCACGGGCCCGGCGGCGGTAACCGCGCGGGCCCACTTCCTCTCTCAGTTGTTTACTTGACGACGCTCAGCCTACCTTGCATCCCGTGCTGCGGGAACGGCGGCTATGCGCGCCTACTCACGATCCGAGTCAGCGGCCCAACCATCGGTAAGCCATCCGTTAGCGGCGGATCTGATTACCGGAATAAATCCTCGGTTCAATCACTTCACCGGTGGAATAGCGCGCTGCATTTGAGGTGGTGTCTCATGGAGTAATCTGGGACCTAACAGTCGCGTTTGGCTGTCAGATTATTTAACGGCTGCGCGGCAATTGCGCGGGGGGTGTGCCGCCGATGCGGGCGTTTTTGTGCTATGCAGCTTCAGTGCGCGGCAAAAAATCGGCGATTGGCGTCTTTTCTTGCTTCTATTTGTTTGCGCGCTCAGGCTTGCCGCGCAGGCGAGGCGGGTTTGGTGGCAACAACGCAGCCGAAGAGAACAGCCGAAGAGCAGCTGCGGCAAACGCAGCGACAGGATGAAGAAGCAGCAGAGGAAGGGGTAGCAGATGGCGTCGTGAAGATCTCCAGCTTTTCAGATTTGGGCAACGTATCGCCTCCCTGAGCGCTGCAAGGCCGTTGCTTGACCACGCAGCGCGGTCCGCCAATCACACACTGGCTTGCGCGCCGCGGTCGACGTATGCTCAGCCAGTGAAGTCACCTCAGGAGTGATCGGCATGGCCGAGGCACAGAGCGCGCGGCTGAGCGGGGCGGACTATCTCGCCTGGGAAGCCGCGCAGTCCGGGAAGCATGAGTACGTTGCCGGTGAGGTTTTCGCCATGGTCGGGGCCAGTGACCGTCACGTAACGATTGCCGGCAACGTCTTTGCCGCCTTGCGCGCCCATCTGCGCGGTGGCCCCTGCCGCGCCTACATCGCTGACATGAAGCTGCGCGTGGACGCGGTGGACGCCTGGTTCTACCCGGATGTGATGGTGGTCTGCGAGGCCGCAGATCTGGCCAGACCCCAGGACAAGATCGCGCCGGTACTCATTGTCGAGGTGTTGTCTCCGAGCACCGAAGCCTTTGACCGCGGCGGCAAGTTCGCCGCCTACCGGCAGATCGAGACCTTGCGCGAGTACCTGATGGTGGACCCCGAAAGCGGCCGCATCGAGCTCTACCGCCGCGAAGACGCGGGTCGCTGGAGCCTGCAGCCGCCGGCGGATCCGGTCGAGCTGCTGTCGGTGGACCTGCGGCTACTGGCGGCCGAGGTGTTCGAGGATGCTGCGCCGGGGCCATGATCGGCCGGTAACCATTCCTCCGCGGCGATCGGCACCATGGACGCGAAGCTGCGAGCTCTGAACCACGTCACGTCCACGGACCTGGATGTGCGGCGAGGACCCTATGGCGCTGAATGTAGATCATCTGCTGCGCACCGCCGCCACGCTGGAGCAGGCGCTCAAGGCTATTGATCACCTTGAGCGGCGCGATGATGTCATGTTTGACCTGTATCGTAACGCCGCCATCAAGAGCTTTGAGCTCTCTCTGGAAACAGCCGACAAGTTGCTGCGCAAGGCGCTGAAAGCCTACGGGGGCGCACCCCGGGCCGTTGATGCGCTGGTGTTCAACGATGTGTTGCGTCACGCCGGGAAACACGGGCTGATGGATGCGCTGACGGTAGAGCGCTGGCTGCGCTACAGGGCCAATCACAACAACACCGCCCACGACTATGGCGAGGGCTTTGCCAATGAGACCCTCAAGTTGTTGCCGCAATACCTGAGCGATGTGCGCGCGCTGGCACCGGCGCTGCAGGCGGTATTCGATGCCTCGGCTTGAGCGCTGCAGGCTGCAGTTGGCCGCCCCGCACTTAGAGGTGCTGCAGGACTTGCTGGCGCAGCACGTCCCGGCTGCAGAGGTCTGGGCGTATGGCAGTCGGGTGACGGGTGGCGCGCATGAGGGCAGTGATCTGGATCTCGTGTTGCGCAACCCCGCAGATCCCGCACAGGATGTGGAGGGCTGGTTGACACTCAAGGAAGCCCTGCAGGCCAGCGCCCTGCCCATGCTGGTAGAGGTACACCGCTGGTCTGCGTTGCCCGAGGCGTTTCACAAGAATATCGAGGCCGGATATGTGGTGCTGCGCACCGCAACGGCAAGCGCTGTCTGAGCGGGCGCCTCGCCGCAGTGCAGCGATGCGTATCGGCCAGCCCCCAGCCCCCAGCCTCTGCGCATAGATCAGGGCGTCCGTATCCAGCGCCATGCGCAGGCATCAGGGCTCGTACAACGCATCTCGTCCCGTTGCGAGCACCGCGAGTCGTTCAGACACTGACCCCTTCAGCAGCAGGGCTGATCCATGGGTCCTCCGTCGCTTGTGGCTGTCAGATTATTTAACACCAGCGCGGGTATCGCATCGGGGGGTGTGCGGCCAACCCCTGCTTCTTTGTGGCAGGTGTGCTGAATTATCGGCAAAAATCGCCGATCGGCGTGTTTTTTGCATTGCGGATTGGCGTGCTTTCTGCATCAGTCGCGGCAGCGAACGCAGGCATCCGCGTGCCCAGGGCGGGTCTGCAAGCTGGACGGGGAAAGCGCCACGCTGGCTGCGCGGCAGCCTGGACGATCGCGGGTTGAACGCGGACAAAGAGACGGAACGGAGAAGGGGTATTCGGATGCGCGGAATAAGCCGGCAGGCAAAGGCCCGATCGGGTTGGAAGGCCCTCCTTGTGATAGCAGGTCTTGCAGGAGCTCTTAGTGCATCCCCTGCAAAAGGTGCTTTGATTTTTGAATCACAAGGTGACATAGACACTATGAATACTATTGATGGATATGCAAATCTTTTTTCAATTAAAAATAATACTAACTCAATTTTATCTCAAATTTATATTGATTTAAGTAATTATGAAGGAATTTTAGATAAATCTGATTATTCAGTAACTCTTGGAACTGATTGGACTGAGACTGGAAATTTAAATGATAGAATATACACTTTTCAAAATCAATTTTTTGAAGGTTTAAATCCAGGAGGAACAGTTAGTGGTAGATTAATATATAACCCATCTGCACTTTCAAATTTAGGATTTGCACTATCAATAGATAATTATAACCAAGTAACTAATCCACAAGGAGTTGGAGTTTTAGATGAAGCTGGTTTTCCATATTTTGGAGATTTTGTTTTAACTGATTTTAATCCGCTGAGTTACCCACAAAACCCTGTGCCTGTTGGGGGGACCATTGGGCTTCTGGTGGCGGGTGTTGCTGGAATGTTGGGTGTGGGCCGCCGGCGCCGGGCGGTCCCGGGCTGGTTCGCCACTTGGGCTTGATGCATGGTTTGGCAGTGGTGATGCTGGCGTTCAAGCGGCGGCAGCGAGTCAGGATGCCATGGTCCTGGAGGCGCCTGGGCTCGGATGGCGCATCAGGCGAGCTCGATCCGCAGGTTCTTGCCTAGCGCCTTCGCCGCGCTGGTCAGGGTGGTCAGCGTGAGGCTGGTGTCGGTGTCATCAAGCAAGCGGTTCAGCGCCGCACGGCTGGTGTGCATCTTCTGTGCTAGCGCGGTTTTGGTGAGGTGCTGGGCCTTCATCTCCTGCGCGATCTGCCAGGCAACGACGCGCTTGATCGCCACGGCAGTGGCTTCTTCAAGCACCGCCTCTTCAGACAGGAAATCGTCCAACTGACTGCCGATATGCTTGTTCATGTGGCTCTCCTTCATGTGGCGCTCCTGAGGGTGCCGCGTCGGGGCGCTTGCTGGCCGGGGCCTGAGCCCTTGGCACTCGCGTGCACGGCTGGCGCTCCGCGACGGGTCGCGTGCTGCATGCCAGTGTGGATCCGTGTCGGGTTGGCGCTCATCGGGCAGGTATCCAGCAGGCTGATCTACGAACCAACAAACACGCATCGAAACAGTTTGGCAATGCCGGTATTACTCACTAGTATTACTGTATGACAGCGCTGACCAGCAAAGGACAGGCCACTATCCCTGCGCCCATTCGGGCGTTCCTGGGTGTGCGCCCGGGTGACCAGATCGAGTTCGTGATCGTCGATGGTACCGTCGTGGTGCGCAAGGGCGGGGGCGCGACCGCCTACGACCGCGGACAGCATCTGTTTGGTCAGCACCGCTCTGCTGCGCCCGATGATCCCGGCAGCTCGCGCGCCTGCCGCAAATCGCTGCTCCAGGATAGCGTAGCGGGAAAGCATGGCTGATGTGCTGGTCGATGCCGGCCCACTCATCGCGTTGTTCAATGCCAATGATGCTCACCACACGCGCTGCTTGCGTTGGATCAAGGGCAATACTGACCGGCTGATCACCACCAGCGGCGTGTTGACCGAAGCCAGCCATGTGCTGGACCGTCGCGTGGGTATTCAAGCCGCGATTGACTGTCTGAGCTGGGTGGATGCGGCGCTGCTGGTGCATGAGACGGCGTCTCATCTTAAAGGCACGATCGACGTGATGCAGCGCTACCAGGACCTCCCAGCGGATTATGTGGATGCTGAACTGGTCGCACTTGCCAATCGCCTGGGTGTTTTCCGCGTGGCAACGCTCGACAGCGATTTCACGGTCTATCGGGGTGCCGGCCGGCAGCCATTCCACTGCGTGATCCACTGAGGCCGCTTTTTTCCCGACCTGAGCAAAGGCAGTGAACTGAAGTGTCCGGCGCACGGGCTCGGGAATCGTTGCCTGATACTTTCTGGTGAGCTTGCTGGTCGCGGCTTCCATATTGACAGCTCCACACACTGGTAATACCAGTATTACTTGCCGCGCGTCATGCGGCAAGTGGCCCGTTGCAATAAACGCTCGCCTGTTGCGTGAACCTGCGCGGGACTTTCGCGACGTCCGCACTATGCACACCCCGGTGCCGTAGCCAGGATCATTGCCGACGCGGGCTCAGGCAGTACCGGCCAACCCTCTGGGTTTCGCGCGGTGCCGGAAGCCGGGATCGTCGTACGCTTCGTAGTGGCAAAGCCTTGACTTGTGGCTGGCCAACGTCACTATAACGAAGCCAGCGATTATCTCGCCCGAGACCTGGGACACGCCGTGTACGTCATAGACCTCACCCACTACATCGACCCCAAGGGAATGATCGGCCCGACCAGCGGCACTGGCGCTGCTTCGGCCTGATCACCACGTCTCGCCCATCCCTGATGCCCAAGCCAGTCATTGAAGATCTGCCCACCTTCCTTGCCCGGCAGGCCCATGGCGACCTGATTACCGTACTGCTGGAGCTCGCTGCGGGCCATGAGGCCGTCCTCGCCCACCTGACCCGCATGCAGTTGGCCGACCATCCCGACGAGCTTGCGACAGGATTCAAGAAAACCCTCTCCGCCTGGAAGCGTTCCGGTAAGTACTATGGTTATAGCGAAGCCGACCAGTTCGGCCGTATGCTTGAAGGATGGCTCGAGCAGGTGGAGCGGGAGCTTTGTCCCAAGAACCCGCGGGCCGCTCTGGCCCTGTTTCAGACCTTTATCGAGTCGGACGCCGCGTGGTTCGAACGTGCCGACGACTCCGGTGGCGCAATCGGCTACGCCATGCGCTTGGCTTGCCAGTGCTGGCTGCGCGCTGCCGCGCAGTGCGAGGCACCGGCCGAGGAGTGGTCGCAGCGGGTGCTTGATCTGCACGCTGCCGACGAGTATGGCGCCCGTGATGCGTTGCTGCGCCATGCGGGTCTTTTGCTAAGCGATGAAGCACAGCGCCAGCTGGTCGCAGGGATCGACGCCCAGTTGGCGGAGTGTATGACCTCTCAGGCAGCCGCAGGCGGTGGGCAGGAGCGCCCGCCGCAGGAGGTGTTCAAGCTCTCGGGTACGCTGTCACTTTTGTCCGAATCCCTGGGCGACCCGGATGTGCGGGTGCGGGCCGCGCTTCACTATAGCCCGGACCCTAATCCGGTTC
>NZ_JAYESN010000156.1:0-8081 GCF_034860625.1 Lamprobacter sp. | reverse complement strand
ACAGATCAGCTTTCCAAGCCGGTTGCGTTCATGCGCCGCATGCTGATCGCGCTTTGGGTCAATCCGCCCGGGGATCTGCCGTGCCAGCGCCGGTGAGCAAAAACCATAGGTCAGGCGGATCATCCCAAACCAATCGATTACCGGGTCCAGCACTTGCTCTGCCAGTTCGAGTAGAGCGGTATAGCTATCTGGGCTTTTCGGGCGATTATCGACACCACCCTCGCCCATCAGCCGCTGCCAGGTCTCGCCACAGTCGATGAGATGACGGAAGCTGAAAAACCGACCGCAGGGCTCATCGAGTGCTGGCACCGTCTGCACCCGGCGTAAACACAGCCTATCGACCTCCCAGCGGTGCCGGGCCAAGCTTGCGGTCAGCTCTGCGGCGGCGGGACCGTAGCCGGTGAGATCCAAGAGCCCGCCCAGTTCGCCGCCTTGCAGCAGGATCCGGTGGCCCAACGCGAGCATCAGGCCTGGCTGCTCAATGCCGAGATCGAGGCCCTCGGCAGCATCCGCGCCCTGCTCGAAGCCCCCGAGGCACTGACCTGGTACTTCGGCGGCCGGCGCAGAGACATTCGCGACCGCCGTCAGTTGCAGCAAAGCCTTTCGAGCTGGGTGCAGCAGACCTGCTTTCCGCTCTCCCCAATCATCCGCAACGAAGCGATGCTCAAGGCCCCGGAGCGCGATGGGCTCGGTATCGAGAAGGCACCGGCGGAAAAGAGTCTTTACCTGACCTGGACCCGGAAGCCTTGGTCGCGGAAAACTGTCGAGTTCATAAGGCAGTTCGGGGCTCGGGTGATCCGTTGTCGGGCTTCACCCGCGCATAGTAGGCGGCGATCGCGTCCTCGGCCAATGCCCGCAACTGCGCTAAATCGGCCTCATCGGCGAGCCGAGTCCACAGCATCGGTGCAAACCGCACCCGCGACGCATCCCGGTCGTAGCGCAGAAAGCCCCGCTGCGCGAACTTCCGAAACGGCATCTCCAGGATCAGCCGCTGGATATCTGTCTCGGTCAGTTCCTCGACACGGGCCATCCTCGCTCGGGGCTTCTCGACGCGAAGTCCTTCCGCCTTTCGCTTTAGGTAGAAATCCCGAAAGGCAAGGGTCAGCAGGTTGATGGGCGTGCTGCCGTCGTCGCCGACGGTTTCCAACAGGGAAAGCAACAGCACCGGTTTATAGCTCGCGGCCATGTCCATCTCTTCGCAGAAACCGACAAAGCGTTCGCGGATGTTGGCTGCGGTGACGGGCTGGAGGCCGAAACGCTCGGCGATCTCTTGCTTACGGTCTTTGCCGAAATAGAAATAGCGCCGGCTGCCGATGCTGAGATCGTGGTCAGCGGTGAGTTCACCGGCCAGCACCTTGCCGCGCAGGTAGTTCTCTGATGCGGCCAGGGCCAGTTCCAGTTCGGCGACGGTTAGCATGTCCTTGACGACGTTCTGCCAGTCGAAGATGTCGATCTCCTCCATGCGCTCGCTCCAGAGGCCCAGATTCAGCACCAGCGGATCGCCGGGGCCATTGGCGTTCTCGTCGGCGATGCGGTCCTTTGGTGCCAGCACGAAGCGGCCTGGACCGTAGGTGCGGGTCCGGGTCAGGCGGTGCAGGTCCCAGCTCTGGTTGTAGCGGCCAGCGTTGTCAACGAAGTCGAACACCAGTAGCGACTCCTTGCTGGGGGCTTTGCGGGTGCCGCGGCCGAGTTGCTGCATGTAGATGATCTTCGATAGGGTCGGGCGGGCCATCAGCAGGACTTCAATGTCCGGACAGTCCCAACCCTCGTTGAGCAGATCGCAGGCGCAAAGCATATGGAGTTCGCCGCGGGCGAAGGCGGCGAGTGCCTCGTCGCGCTCGCGAGCAGGCATGCCGCCGGACACCGAGCGAGCTGGAACGCCGTGCTGGCGGTACAGATCAGCGAGCGCATCACCGTGGCGGATGTTGACGCAGAAGGTTACGCCCTTGCGCCCACGCACGTGCTCCAGGTAGGTGCGAACGATCAGCTCGTTGCGGGCCGGCACCGTGATGGTGGTCTCCAGATCCTGGCGGTTGTACTGGACCTCGTTGAAGCGCACCCGGCTGAGATCGATGTTGGTCTTAACACGGACGCAGCGGATCGGCACCAGCTCGCCTCGCTCGATGGCGTCCTTCAGCGACAGTCGGTGGGCGGCGTCGCGAAACAGCTCCAGCACCGGCTTGCCATCTGGGCGCTCCGGCGTGGCCGTCAGGCCGAGAGTAAAGGCGGGCTTGAAATGCGCGAGCAGCGCGCGGTAGCTGTCGGCCGCCGCGTGATGCGCCTCGTCGATGATTAGATACCGGAACCGATCCGGTGCGATCTCATCGAGCCGATTGGCGAGGGCCTGCACCGAGGCACAGACCACGTGGCAATCGGGCTGCCAGCGACCGCCTTCGATTCGTCCATGATCGACGTCGGGCCAGAGCCGGGCAAACTCGCGGCCAGTCTGGTGGACCAGGTTCTTGCGATGCGCGACATACAGCACCGGCCCGCCGACGCGCTTGGCGTCCTCAATGGCGGTCACGGTCTTGCCGGAGCCCGTAGCATGCTCCAACAGCGCAATGGTCTTGCCCTCGGCGCGGATCAGCGCGAGCCAGTCGTGGGCGTCCTGCTGGTGAGCGCGCAGATCAATGGCCGCACCTTGCTGGCGTGGCAGGAAGTCGTCCAGCTCCAGCAGGCCCGGTAGGCGTTCCAGGAACAGCGCCAACTGTTCCTTGACGCGGTCCCGCTGACGCTCCAGCTCATGGTCGGTCCAGCGGTACACTTGCCAGCCCTGGTAGATCAGGCTGTTCTGTCGGCGCAGGTCGTCCTCGTACTTGTTGCGGTCGAAGTCCGGCGGCTGGTAGTGGGTCGGCCCGTCCACCTCGAACGCGATCTTGCGCTGGGCCGCACGCAGTGCAAAGTCGATGTATCGAGGCGTGCCGTCGATGTCGAGGAAGGGAAACTCCGGCGCCAGTAGTTGCGTCTTCTCCAGGCCGAAGACATCGGCGAACAGCGCAACGAAGTCGTCCTCGGCCTGACTAGCCCGCGCCGCGCGCTGCGAGACCGACGCCCCGCGTCGTTCCGAGTTGTCCTTGTCGTTCGCCGTCGTCGTCATCAGCGCGGGCTCCAATAGTCCGCCAGGGCCGGAAAGATGCGCCGAATGCCGCCACGTGGATCGGGCTGATCGCCCTGATACCTCGGGATCAGATGCCAGTGCAGATGCATCACGGTCTGCCCTGCGGCGGCGGCGACATTGACGCCGATGTTGAAGCCGTCGGGTCCACGTTCGGTCTGCATCCGCTCCGCTGCCTGCCGCAGAGCCCGCCAAAGCTCGGCCATCTCGGCATCGGTTGCATCGAAGGCGCTAGCGAAGTGCCGCTTCGGGATCACCAGCAGATGGCCGGGCGAGACCGGGAAACCGTCGTTGATTGTGACGGTCAGATCAGTCTCGGCGAAAATACGGTCCGGCGGGACTGCGCAAAACGGGCAGGTTTCGCTCATCATTCGGTTCCCATACTGTTTGTT
The DNA here is from genome assembly GCF_034860625.1 of Lamprobacter sp. Classification (NCBI taxonomy): domain Bacteria; kingdom Pseudomonadati; phylum Pseudomonadota; class Gammaproteobacteria; order Chromatiales; family Chromatiaceae; genus Lamprobacter; species Lamprobacter sp. Next base: position 4,574 of record NZ_JAYESN010000156.1, on the reverse strand, counting down.
TGCCTATGCGATGTTGGCAAACGCCGTTATCGAAGTGTACAGACTTGTTGCGCGATCCGTGACCTCCCAATGGCCCCGACATACAACACGCCTTACTCGACGACATCGGAAATGCTCGCGCAGGTTGCCGAGATCGCCGAGCAAGTCGGCCGGCTGAGCGCGATGCGCGGTAAGGTTGCCGGGCTGCGGCATCGCAGCAATCGCACGCGCGCCGTTCACGCGACCTTGGCCATCGAGGGCAACCGGTTGTCGCCGGATCAGGTCACGGCGATCCTAGACGGCAAGCGGGTGTTGGCGTCACCGCGCGAGGTGCAGGAGGTGCGCAATGCCCTCTTAGCCTATGACCGTTTCACGGGCTGGATGCCGCATCGAGAACAAGACCTGCTGGAGGCGCATCGTACCCTGATGGCCGCATTGGTCGATGCACCCGGTTGCTATCGAGCCGGTGGCGTCGGCGTAATGGCCGGTGACATGGTGGTGCATATGGCGCCACCTGCGCACCGGGTACCTAGCCTGATGGCGGACCTGCTCTCGTGGCTTGAGCGTGTTCAAGACCATCCGCTGATCACCAGTAGTGTCTTTCACTACGAGCTGGAGTTCATCCACCCCTTTGCCGACGGTAACGGGCGCATCGGGCGACTCTGGCAGACCCTGATCCTAAGCCGCTGGCGGGCGCTGTTTGCGGATCTACCTGTGGAGACCTTGGTGCATGCCCATCAGGACGCCTACTACCAAGCGATTGCCGACAGTACCGAAGCGGCCTCAGCGACGCCGTTCATCCTGTTCATGCTGACGATGATCCGCGCCGCGCTGGACGAGTTGGAGGCCACGGGGGCGGACAGTGATGGCGCTGATCGCAGCGATGCGATTGCTGGGCCCCGATCAAACTGCCAACCGAACCCCGGACCGAACAAGACACCGAACAAGTAGCCAAACGAGTTGGCCGGCTATTAGCTGTGCTCGCTCGCGATGTGTGCTCGACCAAGGCGCTGGTGGAGCGGCCTGCCCTCAGCCATCGCCCGACCTTCCTCTAAGACTAGCGGCACCCGGTGCTCGCCGCTGGCTGGATTGAAATGACCGATCGGGAGCATCCGCGCAGAGCCCGCCAGCGCTATCGCCTGACCCCCGCCGGGCGGCGGCTGCTGGACGCCGGAGCTTAAGAAAAAATGGAGTTCATCGCGCTAATGAATGGCCGGTTCAGATCTCACCGATTACTCGAAGAGTTCGATCTCGTCGGGCTCAAACCATGCCTTTTCGATCATGGCGTCGCGCGCGAGCGCCGGATTGGCTGCGTAGTAGACCACCGCGAGGCTCTTCTCGGCGCGACTGCAAGTCACATAGAAAAGCCGACGCGTCCGGTCGATCGTGGTCTCCTTGCCGGCCGCTTCATTTTCCAGGTCGGTCTTGCTCTTCTCCTTCACCCCAAAGAGCTTGTCGTATGCGAACATAAACCCGCGCGCTTCCTCGTCGCTAAGAATGACCATTACGCGAGGGAACTCCAGTCCTTTGACGCCCTGGTGCGTATCGAACTGTGAGACGCCGCGGACATAGCGGTCATATTTCTCGATCTGATCGAACGGCGCCTCAAGCGCTTGACGCCACCCGCCAAGCTCACTCTTGAGATCGATCTCTTTTTCCTCGCCAACGTTATCGTTGGCCTCTCCCCCGGCATCGCCTTCGGGCAGAACTTCGTCGGCGGTAGCGAACGGCACCAGCACGTCGGGGATCGTGAAGAGACGGGTCTCGGCGACATACCCCAACACCGCGCGCGCGGATGGCTGTTGATCAGTCGACACAAGTGCCAGCAGACCGTCGCAGGCGGCCTTGGCCTTGCTGAGAATGACGGCCTGATTGGCACCGGCCTCTTCAAGCGCCTTGCGCTCAAGGAGCGGCGACGTGCGCCGGACGATCGCTGCCGCCGCAAACCGGTCCGACGCATGCAGTGCGGTCACCAGCGGTAGGATCTCGCGCGTGAACAGTCCGATTCCGGCGCCGGTACCCTGTAGGAAGCTCGTCCGGATGCGCTCGACCGAATACAGCGGATCGAAGAACGCCTCGAACCCAAAGCGGCGAGCCGACATGCGATGCTCCAGAGCTAGCCTCTTGATCGCCTCGGACCCTGCAGCCCATTTCTGATCGCCCGTGATCTCGGCCATTCTCGCAGCGATCGCGGCCTCAACTGCCTTCTTGTCGACGATCGGCTGCGGCACAACGAACAAGCGGACAACGCCAGCGCTGGCATCGCTGCGCGGGATCTGTTCCTCGCCATCCGCGTCCTGGCGGATCCTGTTGATGAGTTCGATTACCCTGGTCGGGCAGCGATGGTTCATCCGCTTGCGTGGCCGCGCCCAGCTCTCCGGGATCGCCTCGGCGAGGCGATCCTTCCCGTCGGCGTAGATGCGCTGCATCATATCGCCGAACAGGCCAAGGCAGAAAACATCGCGGTACGCCGCTTCGACGTCGAGCAGCACATCCATGAGCTTGCGGCTCGTGTCTTGGCTCTCGTCGATAAGCAGGATCGGAAAGCGCGTGACCAGCATGCGCGGTAGACCTGACGTCGCGGCCAGGAAATCGGCCGTCATCGCGATGACCTCGGCATGGCTAAGGGCGTTGCGGGTCCGGTTGTCGCCAGTCGGGCTGTATACGAAGCGCGTGATCGTATCGAGCCCAGCATGGCGGCGTAGCTTGCTCTCAATCGACCGGGCGCGGTCGGCAGCGGCCTTGCCCGTCCGGCCCTTGGCCTGAGCCTCCCTGAGCTCGGCTACATCCTGAAGCAGCCTTGCGGCGAGCCACTGCCGGATGTCCCTGTCGTAGCCGGCGATCAGTGACCAGGCGAAGGCATGGATCGTCGATACCTCGACGCGCGGGTCGAACTGAAGTCGCTGCTTGATCTCGTCGCACGCCGCGTTGGTATAGGTAATGACGCCGATCTTGCGTCCGGTCAGCGATAGTCGTCGACCCTGCTCGCGGCAGACCGCGCGTATTGCTTCTACAAGCGAACGTGTCTTGCCAGAGCCCGCGCACGCATAGAGAAAGAAGCTTCTCGGCTTCTCGAGGTTCAGACAACCGAGGATCGTCTCGTCCGCTCCGGCATCGAATTGATCGTCGTCGGAGCTCATGCTTCCGCCTGCTCGGCTGGTTCTGCCTGCTCGGCGCTGCCCTCCTGGGGCAGGACCTCGACCTGCTTCTTCTCCAGCTGCTGAAGAAGCCATTTGAGACCCTCGGCGATGTAGCCCGGAACAACGATGTCGTTGAACTTCTCGACATCGAGAACATTGAGCGCGAACTCGGCTTTCTTGGCGTTCTTGCTCGTGAGTGCGACGTACATCTCGTTCCCAATCTTCGTCGCACCGCCCCCGCTAGTGATCGTCTCGCGGAACTTGCGCACGAGACCGGATCCTTCGAGCGCGGAGAAAAAGGTGAGGTTCTCGAACGCGAGTGCATCCTCGAAAGTGTAGGGATAAGCCGTTTCCGGCCCCTTAGACCAAGGTGCGGTCACAGCCAGTGGTGTTTGATAGGCAACGCGCACCGCGAACAGAGGCTCACCGTCCCCTGCGTGGGTCTTGAACTCGGCATCCGCATCCATAAGGGTATCGACGTCATCAACGCCCGGCACCCACGTCTTCAGCGTCGCGTTGTTGGTCTTCTGGTTCGCACCCTTTGCCGGCTGTACCGACTTGCCGCCGGTACCGTCGAGAGTATCCAGATCGGTGATGATCAGCGTCAGCAACCCGAGATGGTCAATCAGTGGCTTGAGACGATGTGCATGGCTGCCACCGATCTCGAGGAGCGTGATGTAGCACTGATTGAGCTTGTCGTAATGCGCACGAATGAAGTTGGGGACGAGCATACGCTCGGCTGGACCTTCCACTAGGATCGCGGCATCGGCGAAGAACAGATCGGCATGCTGCGCGCGCAGATAGCGCGTGACGAATCGCTCGGTCTCACTTCCGGAGCCGAACACTTCGGACAGGTTGACGACTGTCGAGACAGGCACCTTGGCCACCAAACCGGCGGGCAGCCGACGGAAGTAGCGCAGGCAGGAGAAGGAGGTCTCATGGGCCACATGGCTCGAGTGGGTGCTTACCACGAGTTGGGTGCGCAGCATCCTGTTCTCGCCCAAGTCCTCGTGGGCGCGCAGCACTGCATAGGCCTTCTTGATGAAGACCTGCTGGACCTGGGCGTGGAGATGGGCCTCGGGTTCCTCGACCAGCACCAGATGGAGCGGCTCGATGTTCGTGAGTGTCACACCCTTTGACGCCTTGCCGACGCGCATCCATGCATCGCGGAAACTCATCAGTCGAAAGATCATCGAGATCAAATTCTGATAGCCGAGCCCGTTATTCGCCTCGGGCAATCGGAGGAGCGGTGTGGTCGCACCATCCTCAGAGATCACATCGACTTCGAAGCTGATTGCCGCGCTGTGGTTAAGGCCGTCAATCGCCTTTAGTCGGGTTGACACCCGCGGGCGAGGATCGGTCACACCTGGGTAGCCCATGCCTTCGACCTCAGTGAAGGCAGCCTCGAAGCTTTCGGTCAGCCGCTTGTCGAATGCATCCTGGGCGGCCTCGATC
>NZ_JAYESN010000155.1:0-8375 GCF_034860625.1 Lamprobacter sp. | reverse complement strand
GCGAACGCTGCGCACATGACGCGGGAGCCTGCGACTCACTGTAGTAAGGGCAGGCCACCATAGGCGCCAGCCATATACTTGGCATAGAGATTATCATCGGCCCGGATGCCTTTCACGTCGCTCAACCGCCAGAGCGCGCTCTTGCAGTGCGCGTCTTTCTCCACCAGCGCGACCTGAGGCTTCTGCAGCTGGCTGAGAACCTCTGCGGTATGGGTGGTGAAAACGATCTGCGCGTCCTTTGGATTCGTCGACGGATTGAGAAAGAGGTTAAGCACCTCTGTCAACATGTGCGGGTGCAAGTCCGACTCCATTTCATCGATCACCGCGAGACCGCCGCTGTCCAGCACGGGCAGCAACTCGCTCAGCAGCACGAATGCGCGTTGTGTGCCGCTGGACTCTTGGAACAGCTCCAACCTCTGCCGTTGGTTGCCGTCGGCATGGACGCCGTAAGCAACCGCGACATCGCGTTCCTTGCCGTCATCCAGTTTCAGCGTCTTCTGTTTGATCTCGACCGCCGCCAAACCGAGATCCCATCGACGCAGCAACTGTTCCATGCGTTGGTGCGCTGTTGACGAGTGTAGGAAGCGATCAGCCGCTGCCAACACATCCGAACGGCTCGCATGGATGCGGCCTAGCACGTCGACATTGGTATGGATCGGCAAACAGGTGAAGCGTCGGGCAAGCGGGACGTCGTATTGTGCCGCGGTGGATATCAGGGAGGCATTCTGTCGCACTTTCTTCGCTTCCCGCGCATTCAGGCCAAAGCCTTGCTGTTTGTACGCGTACTCACCGCCCACCCAGTCCCTGAGAAAAAGATTGGTAAAGGCCCGGCTGGTCTTGTGGTAGAGCGCCTCGCGGATCACACGTTGGCGCGTCAGTGTGAGTTCGTAGCGATAGATCGTGCCAGCGGTATCGAATAACAGCTCAAACTCGGAGGGTTCGTTCTCGGCAAAGAAATGCGGCTCGAAAGGGATCGGCTCGTCGGGCTCGGCGCGAAACGAGTGGCCGATAAACCAATGCAGAAACGCCAGCGCCTTGATGGCGTTGGTCTTGCCAGAGCCGTTCGCGCCCATCACCGCGAGTGCCTTGGATAAAACCGGAAAACCCTCGCGCTTGGCCACCAGGCTGCTACCGCGCAAGCGATCAGAGGCGACCAGAGACACCTCAGTGTCCTCGCGGAACGAGTAGAAATTTTGAAATCGGAAGCTGTGTAGCATGCCGAGAATGTAGGCAACTAAAATCCATTTTTCAACAGAATTTTGTGGATTTTCGGTTTTGAGCGTTAGGATCGCGGGTCAACGTCGAGTGAGTGGCTGCCGAGGCCGGGCTTAAGATCAAGCCCATCGGCAAGCGAACCATGACAGGAGAACAACAAATCGACTGTGAACACCGCCCCGATCCATCTCCACGTTTGAATCGCCTGGTGCCGCGGTCTTCCAACCCCGACCCTAACAGCGATCCAGCAGGCTCAGCCGCGCCGAGCCGGTGGCGCAATCCAGGTCCAGCAGTAGCTCGCAACGCTCGGTGAGACTGCCGGCCGGCGTGGGGTCATCGGCGCAGCTGCAGCCGGCGATGATCCCCGAGTACAAAACCCCAAGACGTGCACGGATTTGCCCCTCGTCCTCATCAACCCCTAAGATGCTGATCGAGACAGGCTCATCGGCCACCGCGCTGCTCTGCGAAAGACCGGCCTGAAGCATCGGATGCAGCGCCGGATGTTGCGGTCCTAGGGCCTCTAACTCCCTGGTGAGGGTGGTATTGAAGGCGGAGGTGCTCGAGGCCGCCGCGGACTGCGCCAATCTCAGCATGCGTCATGCTCCGGAGGTTTGAATGACAGTGACGAGTCTAAACGAGATCGCTGCGATTGGCCCCAAGCCACTCGTTAACGTGAATCTCACGCGATTCATTGTTCGGGCTGGCGCCGCGCCATGAGCGTTTGGCCGGATTCCAAGTTCGGACACATCGACCGGATGGGACTATGCTCAAAGAGCAGTCAGGGTTCTAGGAACGGTTTAACAACAGCGACAGCAAGCAGGTGACCTGCGGCTTGATGTCAGTCCCTCTCCAGGTATGACCATGCCGCAACGCCGCGACCCATCTTCAGCCTCGCGCTCCGCGTTGCAAACGGCGGCGGTCTATGCCGTGGTCGCTGTTGGCTGGATCTTGACCTCCGATTGGCTGCTAACCTTGTTTGGCATCCTTCCGCAAACCGCCTTGATGTTACAAACGGTCAAGGGGTTAGGCTTTGTCGCGACCACATCGATCCTGTTGTTCGTGTTGCTCCGTGCGCAGCTGCGGCGCCGCGAAGAGAGTGAGCGACGTTTCTCGACCCTGGTCGAGAACCTTCCCGGCATGGTGTATCGCTGTGAGAACGATCCTCCTTGGACCATGCGCTATGTCAGCCGGGCAGCGCGAAGACTCACCGGTTATGCCCCCGCTGAGCTCCTCGGCAACGCTCGAGTTGCCTACGCCGAGCTGATCCATCCGGACGACCGGGAACACGTCTGGGACGAGGTCCAGCAGGCCATCAAGGCAGACCGTCTCTTTCAGGTTGAGTATCGGCTCTACCAGCAGGACGGCACTCTGATCTGGGTCTGGGAGCAGGGCTGCGCCGTACCTGATAGGGACCATGAGGGAGCGATCCTGCTCGAGGGTCTGATACTCGATGTGACCGAGCGCAAACAGGCCGAAGCCGCTGTCCGAGAATCTGCGGAGCGTCTCGAAACACTGGGCGACAACCTGCCCGGCGGTGCAATTTACCGGCTGCACCGCAATGCTAACGGCGAGTACCGCTTCACCTATGCCTCACGCGGCATCGAGCAGATTCTGGGCATCAGTCGTGAACGCATGCTGGCCGATGCGGCGTCGGTCTTTCGTCTCACCGAGGCACCTTACGATCAGTTCGTGTCTGCATCGAATGAGCGCTCTGCCTGTGATCTGAGTGTCATTGACATGGAGTTACCGCAACGCCTGCCAGACGGGACTCGGAGGTGGATCGCGGTGCGTTCTCTGCCTTATCGATCCGCCGAGGGCGGCGTGCTCTGGGATGGGATCGTGCTCGACATCAGCGAGCGCAAGGCCGCGGAGGAAAAGCTGCGAGAGGCCGCCGCGGTGTTCGCCAACACCGCCGAGGGCGTCGTCATCACAACGCTCGACGGCGAGATCCGCGATGTCAATCAGGCCTTTGTCGATGTGACTGGCTATGGACGCGAGGAAGCGATTGGCGAAAACCCGCGCATCCTAAAGTCCGGTCGGCACGATCATGGATTTTATCAGGCCATGTGGCAGTCATTGGAGGAGACCGGGCAATGGCGTGGGGAGATCTGGAATCGGCGCAAAGATGGGATGATTTATCCGGAGCTACTGACCATTAGTGCAGTGCGTGATGGCCAGGGAGAGGCGACGGGCTACGTCGGAGTCTTCACCGATATTACGCCGCTCAAAGAGGCCGAGGAACGCCTGGAGCACCTAGCCCAGCACGATGCGCTGACCGGCCTGCCGAATCGATTGCTGTTGAATGCCCGCTTGCGTCATAGCATGCGCCAGGCAAAACGCAGCAATGGCAAGCTGGCCCTCTTGTTCTTCGACCTCGATCGCTTCAAGCACATCAATGACAGTTTAGGCCATACGGCGGGTGATCAACTGCTGCAGCAGTTCGCCAGGCGCCTGACGGACAGCCTGCGTACCGGTGATACCGTCGCACGCATCAGCGGCGATGAGTTTATCGTCCTGCTTGAGGGGGTCGACAACTCAGCGACCATTGCCGCAATCCTGCATAAGCTGATTGAAGCGCTGAAGCCCCCCGTGATGATCGACGGCAGCCAGATTGGAACAACCGCCAGTATTGGCATCAGTGTGTATCCGGATGATGGCGACACCGAAGCGATGCTGTTGCGCAACGCCGATGCGGCCATGTACCGCGCCAAAGAAGAGGGTGGCAACACCTATCAGTTCTACACCGCGGAGATGACGGCCGCGGCCTTCGAGCAGGTTTTTCTCGACAATGCCCTGCGCGATGCCCTCGACAACAAGGAGTTTCGGCTGGTCTATCAGCCACTGGTCGATCTGTCGTCTCGTCGGCTGCTGGGCGTCGAGGCCTTGCTGCGATGGGATCATCCGCAGCAGGGCACGATCGCGCCTGCCAGATTCATCCGCATCGCCGAGCAGAATGGTCTGATCCGGGAGATCGGGCGTTGGGTCTTGCGCACTGCCTGCGAGCAGGGCGTGCGCTGGCTCAACAAGGGCTTTGAGTTCGGCATCGTTGCGGTGAATGTGGCCGGTCGGCAGATTCATGATCGCGCCTTCGTCGCCGACGTCGAGCGCATCCTGACCGACACGGGCCTGCCGCCGCATTGCCTTGAACTCGAGGTGAGCGAGAACTTTGTGATGCGTCGGGCTGACCTAGGCGTGGGACGGCTGCAAACCTTGCGATTGCAAGGTGTCGGCATCGCGATCGACGACTTCGGCACCGGCTATTCCTCACTCAGCCGCCTCAAACGGCTGCCGATCACCAAGCTCAAGATCGACCAAAGCTTCGTGCGCGATATTCCCGATGATCGAAACGATATGGCGCTTTGCGATGCGGTGATCGCGATCAGCCGATCGCTGGATCTGGCCGTGATTGCCGAAGGCGTGGAGACTGAAGCACAAGCAACCTTCCTGCGCGAGAAGGGCTGTGGCGTCGCCCAAGGCTATCTCTTTAGTCGCCCGGTCGCGCCGGAGGAGATCGAGCGGTTGTTTGCTGAGTCTGAGGACGTGCCCCAGAATGGCGACGAGTCAATTGGTCCATAAAGGCCGCTGTGCGGGACAACGGAGTCGCGATGAATGACAACGCATCAGCGCTGAACCCGGAAGATCAGGCTCGACAACAGATCGACCGCCAACTGCGGGCCGCCGGTTGGATGGTGCAGAACGAGGATTCGATCGACTTCGGCGCTGGTCGCGGCATTGCGGTGCGCGAGTACCTGACGGACGTCGGGCCGGCCGACTACGTTCTCTTCGTCGACCGCCAGCCGATCGGCGTCATCGAGGCCAAGCCGGAATCCTGGGGGCACAGGATCACCAGCATCGAGGAGCAGTCGACCGGCTATGCCCAGGCCAAGCTCAAATGGTTCGATAGCAAGGCCGCGCTGCCCTTCGTCTATGAAAGCACCGGCGTCATCACCCGCTTCACCGACGCCCGCGACCCAGCCCCGCGCTCGCGCGAGCTGTTCAGCATCCATCGCCCCGAGACGCTCGCCGAGGAGATCTCCCGACGCGACTCCTTGCGCCGCCGTCTGCGCGCGCTACCACCCCTCGACCCGACTGGTCTGCGCGGCTGCCAGGTCATCGCCATCGAGAATCTGGAGACCTCGTTTAAGGCCGACCTTCCCCGCGCGCTTTCGCAGATGGCCACCGGCTCCGGCAAGACCTACACCGCCATCACCAGCGTCTACCGGCTGCTCAAGCACGCCGACGCCAAGCGCATCCTGTTCCTGGTCGACACCAAGAACCTTGGCGAGCAGGCCGAGCAGGAATTCATCGCCTATCTGCCGAGCGACGACAACCGCACCTTCACCGAACTCTACAACGTCCAGCGCCTGACCTCGTCCCATCTGGCGCCCGATGCCCAGGTCTGCATCTGCACCATCCAGCGCCTCTATGCGATGCTCAAGGGCGAGCCGCTGGACCAGGCCGCCGAGGAGACCAACCCGGCCGAGCAGCGGCTGCGGCCCAAGACCCCGTTGCCGGTGGTCTACAACCCCCGGATTCCGCCCGAGACCTTCGACTTTATCATCATCGACGAGTGCCACCGCTCCATCTACAACCTCTGGCGGCAGGTCATCGAATACTTCGACGCCTACCTGATCGGCCTCACCGCCACCCCCGACGCCCGCACCTACGGTTTCTTTCGCAAGAACATCGTCAGCGAGTATCCGCATGAGCAGGCCGTTGCCGATGGCGTCAATGTTGGCTATGAGGTCTACCAGATCGAGACCCGCATCGGCAGCCAGGGCGCCACGCTCAAGGCCGAGCAGCCGATCGAGAAGCGCGAGCGCCTGACTCGACGCCGTCGCTGGGAGCAGCAGGACGAAGACGAGACCTATGCGGCCAAACAGCTCGATCGCGACGTGGTCAATCCGGACCAGATCCGCACCGTCCTGCGCACCTTCCGCGACCGGCTGCCGGTGATCTTTCCCGGCCGCGACGAGGTGCCCAAGACGCTGATCTTCGCCAAGACCGACAGCCACGCCGACGACATCATCCAGATCGCCCGCGAGGAGTTCGGCCAAGGCAACCCGTTCTGCAAGAAGGTCACCTACAAGGTCGACGAAGACCCCAAGTCGGTGCTGGCCCAGTTCCGCAACGACTACCACCCGCGCATCGCCGTCACCGTCGACATGATCGCCACCGGCACCGACGTGCGCCCGCTGGAGTGCCTGCTGTTCATGCGCGATGTGCGCAGCCGCAACTACTTCGAGCAGATGAAGGGCCGCGGCACCCGCACGCTGGACCTCGACGGTCTGCGCAAGGTCACCCCCTCGGCCAAGACCGCCAAGACCCACTTCGTCATCATCGATGCCGTCGGCGTCACCCAATCGCTGAAGACCGCCAGCCGACCTTTGATCAGCAAGCCCTCGGTGTCGCTCAAGGAACTGGCTACCGGCGTCATGATGGGCGTGCGCGACGAGGAGACCGTCTCATCCTTGGCTGGACGCCTGGCCCGGCTCGACAAGCAACTGGACGACAAGGACAAGCAGCGCATTCAACAGCAGGCCAAGGGGCAGAGCCTGACCGAGATCGTCCGTGCCCTGGTCCAGGCCATCGACCCGGACCGGATCGAGGCGCGCGCTCGGCAGATCCTCGGCCCCAACGACAACCCCGGCGATGCCCAGCGCGAGCAGGCGCGCGATGCCCTGGTGGGCGAGGCCGCCGAGGTCTTCACCGGCCCGCTGATCGAACTGCTCGACGGCATCCGCCGCGACAAGGAGCAGACCATCGATCACGACAACCTGGATGCGCTGACCCGCGCCGAATGGTCCGGCGATGCGGCCGCGAATGCCGAGCAGCTGAGGCAGGATTTCGAGCAGTACCTCAGCGAGCACCGCGACCAGATCGAAGCGCTCAGCCTCTATTTCAGCCAGCCCGCGCGCCGCGCCGAGGTCACCCACGCAATGATCCAGGACCTGGCCGAGCGCCTGCGCACCGATCGGCCGAGACTGGCGCCGCTGCGGGTGTGGCAGGCCTATGCCTTGCTCGATGAGGTCAAGATCGCTGATCCGCTCTCCGAACTGACCGCGCTGGTCGGCCTGATCCGCCGCGTCACTCGGCTGGACGCCAAGCTCACGCCCTTCTCCGAGACCGTGCAGCGCAACTTCAAGCGCTGGGTCTTCGAGCGCCACAGCGGCGCTGGCGCAAAGTTCAGCGACGAGCAGATGGACTGGCTCCGGATGATCCGCGACCACATGATGACCTCGTTCCGACTGGAGCGCGACGATCTGGAGATGACCCCGTTCGACGATGCCGGCGGGCTCGGGCGGATGTGGCAGTTGTTTGGCGAGGAGATGGATGCGGTGATTGAGGAGATGAATCGGGAGTTGGTGGCGTGAGTGAATGCGGCGATTGTATAACGCTGCCCGAGAGTTGGTCTATTTGCTCGATCGGTCAAGTTACTGACTTCCCAATTCGGCTGGATCCGAGGCATGAGCCGGATCGTGAGATCCGCTACGTCGATATATCGAGTATCAACAATGTGGCGAATACCATTATCGATGCAAAACGCTACCGACTTGGGGAGGCTCCTTCGAGAGCACGACAAATCGTCTCTTCAGGGGACATCCTGTTCGCAACCGTGAGGCCATATCTGCGAAATATTGCTCAGGTCGGCCGAGAACTAGACGGTCAAATTGCATCTACAGGCTTCGCTGTCTTGCGTCCAGAATCGGGCGTTGATCCACGTTTCTTGTATTATCAGGTTCTATCATGTGACTTCGTTGATAGCCTATCGAGAAAGCAATACGGCGTCAGTTACCCGGCGGTCAAGGATGAACAGGTACGTGACCAACACATTGCGCTTGCTCCTTATGGGGAGCAATGCCGCATCGTCGCCAAGATCGAAGCGCTGTTCTCTGAGCTGGACAAGGGCATCGAGAGCCTCGAGACCGCGCGCAAGCAGCTCCAGGTCTACCGCCAAGCCTTGCTCAAGCAGGCGCTTGAAGGAAGACTCACGGCTGACTGGAGGGAAGCCCATGCCACTGGCGAGGAAACGCAAGATCAGCTAAATCAAGCCATCCAAGGAGCGAGAGCCAGCGTACTGCAACGAAGGATGGAGCAGTGGCAAACTACCGTGAACAGGATGGAGCAGGAGAAATCTGAGTGTAGCTTGCCCTCGAAGC
>NZ_JAYESN010000154.1:0-8383 GCF_034860625.1 Lamprobacter sp. | reverse complement strand
CGCAGCAACAGCAACGTAAAGCAGGCAATTGCGAGGGCTGAGCAGGCGATCAACAGGTTGAACATGGGTCACAGGGCAGCATTGGCTCAGCTGTCGATGACCGCATTGCCTATGTGGCTGAACACCAGTGGCTCGTCGCGCTGGCCTACGTGTTGGGCTACTTTATCTTTGGCGGGTTTTTGTTGATCGTCGTACAGGCCGTTCATCAGCGCCTCAAGGTAGCGGTGTCGGCGCTGCTCAACAGCGCCTCCATCTTTGGGCTGATCTGGGTGGCCTTCATGATGGGCTCGGGCATGCTCGCCATCGTTGGCCTGCATACCATGGTGAGTCTGCACCAGAACGGCTCTGTCGATTCCACTACTCTGTTTTATGTTTACACCACCACGGTAAACGCCCTGGGTGGCGGCATCGAACTGCTCGGCGGGCTCTGGATGCTCCTGTTGAGCGCGGCCGCGTGGAATCAGCAGCAACTGCCAATGGCGTTCAATTCGATTGGAATCGCTGTCGGAGTCCTCGGGGTGCTGACCATTTATCGGGGCGTGCCAGCGCTGAAGGTCGGGTTTGGCTTCGGCCAGGTCATCTGGTTTGTCTGGCTCGGCTTTCTATTGCTTGGCTCAGCGAAGGACGCGCCGACGGCCACTGCCTCATGAGTGTTACGGCGGACGTTCATTTCGTCGTCGGCAGTGTCTCAGTACTCACCGGTTTTCTGGCAATATGCCTGAAAAGGGCAGTGCGTTGCACACTCTTACCGGAATACTGTTTGCAGGCTCGATGGTGCTGTTGTGTTTAAGCGGCTTTGCTCTGGCTTCTGAATCCGTGACTCGGCTGCCGATGCGCCGCCCATGATGGAGCTGATCGACGATCTCGCTGACGTCATGACAGCTTTTTCGAGGCGGCGGGTGGGTTTTGCACTGAACCGCCGTGCGCGGCCATGCTCCGCGCGCTTGAAACGCGCGATTTAGAAATGGCGGGCGCAGCGATGCTGCGGTGCAGGCCGCTGGTGTGTTACAAACGGTGATGTGTTTTCGCGATCGGTATTATCCGCTGGCCAACTGCTGATAAACCCGAGTGTAAGCCGCATAGCCGCGGCAGTAGCAAGAGAAACGCAACACCCGCTGACGACCGCTCACTATCATCCGCCCTGCCATGTACATCAGTTTCTGCATCACCGTGCGCAGGCGGCGGCGTTTGGCCGCTTGCCGCACCGGCGCATCAGCACCGAGCAATCCACGCATACCAATCCAGCGCAGGATGTTGTATGCCAGGGTGGCGTGCGCCAGCACCAGGTCATTGGTGTCGAACTTGCCCGATGGACTAAACCGCTACCGCGGTAGGGGAGCTCCGATCATCACCCGGTGATATCCGGCAGCCGCGCTGCCATCTCCTATGTTGAGTATTGAGGCAATCCGCCTCGCTCACTGTAGGGGATATCACCATGACTCACACCAAACGAACAGTCAGCCCTCTCCGCCAGCGCATGATCGACGACATGTGTCTGCGCAAGCTCAACCCCAAGACCCAGATCGCCTACTTGCGCTCGGTCGAGAAGCTCACCCGCTTTCTCGGCCAGTCGCCTGATACCGCCTCCGCAGAGGACCTGCGTCGCTTCCAGTTGAAGCTGGTCGATGAGGGCACCTCCAGCGGCACGATCACAGGTCTGCGATTCTTCTTCGAGGTAACGCTCGACCGCGGCGACGCCATGAAGAAGACGAGCCACGTTTACCAGCCACGCAAGATACCGGAGATACTGAACACCGACGAAGTCGCTCGACTGCTCCAGTATGCGGGCTGCCTCAAGTACCGGGCGGCACTGGGTGTCGCCTACGGGGCCGGCCTGCGCGCCAGCGAAGTCTGCCACCTGACCACCGGAGACATCGACAGCGAGCGGATGGTACTGCGCGTCGAGCAGGGCAAAGGGAAGCGGGACCGCCTCGCCATTCTCTCGCCGGTGCTGCTGGATCTGCTACGAGCATGGTGGCGTGAAGGACGCGCCAAGCGGCAGTTGATGCCAGGCGGTTGGGTGTTCCCCGGGCAGAACCCAATAAACCCGCTGTCGACGCGCTCCCTGAATCGCATCTTTCACCAGGCCCGTGAGGCCGCCGGTATACGCAAGCGCGTGTCGCTGCATTCGTTGCGCCATGCGTTCGCGACGCATCTTCTGGATCGCCGCGAGGACATCCGCGTGATTCAGGTGCTGCTCGGGCACAAGAAGATCGAGAACACGGCACGATATACCCAGGTGGCCACCGAGTTGTTGAACGAGGTGAAGGGGCCGCTGGAGTATCTGGCACTCGACGCGTCTGCCTGACCGACACGCCGTGACTCGATATGCCCTGGAGGTCGCGGATATCTTCCGCGACCACGGGCCGGCGTGGCGCCAACGCCAGGCTGGGCACCTCAGCTTGGGCCAGCTCAAGGCGATGTCGGCCATCGAACGCTGTCGCAGTGCCGAACTCGGCGGCCATCGCCTGGGCTGTACTCACTGCGGCACCACGCAGATCGCCTATAACTCTTGCCGCAACCGTCACTGCCCAAAGTGCCAGTCCACTGCGGCATTCCGTTGGCTGGAGGCGCGGCAAGCGGAGTTGTTGCCGGTCGACTATTACCACGTGGTCTTCACGCTGCCCGCGCAGATCGGCGACATCGCCTACCAGAACAAGGCGGTGATCTACGCCATCCTGTTCAAGGCGGCCGCCGAGACGCTGCTCACCATCGCCGCCGACCCCAAGCACCTGGGCGCGCGTATCGGCATCACCAGCGTGCTGCACACCTGGGGGTCGGCGCTGACCCATCACCCGCACATTCACTGCATCGTACCGGGCGGCGGATTCTCACTGGACGGTGAGCGCTGGGTCGCGTGCCGCCCCGGCTTCTTCTTGTCCGTACGAGTCCTCTCACGCCTGTTCCGGCGCTTATTCCTCGAACAGCTCCTGCAGGCCTATCGCGCCGGCAAGCTCGCCTTCTATGGGCAACATCAGGCCCTTGCACAGGCGGACGCCTTCGCCAAGTTCCTCAAGCCCGTGCGCCGCATCGACTGGGTCATTTATGCCAAACGTCCCTTCGCGGGACCGCAGGCGGTGCTGAACTATCTCTCCCGGTATACCCACCGCGTGGCCATCGCCAACAGCCGCCTGATCGCCTGCGACGAACGTGGCGTGACCTTCAAGTGGAAAGACTACCGCGCCAAGGGCCGGACCCGGCACAAGACCATGACACTGGCGACGGGGGAATTCATCCGACGGTTCCTGATCCACGTGCTACCGGCCGGCTTCCACCGCATCCGACACTACGGCTTCTTCGCCAATCAGGGGCGCGCCCGGCATCTGCTGCGTGTTCGTGAGCTGCTGTCCGTACCGCCAGACGTCAGCGAGACGACGACTACGAGGGCGACACGCGCCGCCGTCTATGTCTGCAGCGCCTGCGGCGCCGCCATGGCGATTATCGAGACCCTATTGCCGACACACCGGGCGCGAGCGCCGCCGAGGCAGGCAGCATGACCACATCTCTTGCGATCTCCACTCCACTTGCGTGCCATCGGCACCGCGCGCTGGATTGGCATTGCTACGCCATAAACCTGGCCGGATGCAGCAGCCGCGCTACCTGCGAATACGCTGCTGGCAGCGGGAGAATCCGATGGCTCATCGGCATCGCTAATACGCATCGAGCGTTATCACGCCGCCGAGGATCACCCCTCGGCCGGGGAAGCTCATACTATCCCCATAGACCCGCGCATTGATCCCGCGGTTTCCTCCCTCGAGGCTTAGAAGACACCTGCTCCCGGCTTCACCGCAAATCTGCGGCAACGTCAAAGGCGAGCAGGCGTCTTCAAACCCTTAACGAAAGCGGACATCCCCAACTGCAGAGAGCATGACTTAGCAGTCCCTGGCCCTGATGATCCTTTCCTAGTTTCTAATGCAAGTGCACGGACAATAGACGCCTCGTTGTTGTCTATGCATCTGACCCGTCATGGGTCTATTCAGCACCAAGAAGACGCACTTCGTCGATACCTCCATTGTCCGCGTCGTCGAGGACGAGCTGGCATCCAACGCCCTGCGGGCCGCCACGGTCGAGAGTGCAGTTAAGTACACCCGCGTCACTGAAACGGTACGTCACCAAGCCCTTCGTGGCAACTTCCGCCTACGGATCTAAGGTGATCCAGCACCCCGCGACACCACCTGAAACCCGATTTCCAACGATGAAACAGGATCTGCTCAGTTCGATAGGTTCTCTCTGACGGCAAGGAATGACGGCATGGGGCCGGCAACTGTCCCGTCACAAGGAGATGAACTATGTATGCAACAGCCTGTAATCCAGAATCCCCCTCCGGGGATGCACGTACTCTGCGGTACCCGTTCCCGATACATCCTGTATGGGGCTGGATCCTGATTTTCCCCGGTCGAGGCTTTCTGCAGCGTGAGCGCTGCGGGTCTGCTGCCACCCGCGGGCGAGGGAGGTCGTGGGGTGGACATCAGCATCGCCGCCACTGGGCCGACATCACCCGGGGGGTGTGCGCATGAACCAGTACATCGGTCCCCAGAAACGGAAGGACATATGCCCGCGGACTCTCCTTCACCGCACCCAGCAAGCGCTGGCCGCGCATGGGCAACTGGAGACACAATTGACTGAAGCGCTTAGTGGTTCGCCGATGTGCCGGCGCGACAAGATCGCGACTGGACCCCAGCCAGTGTGGCGATTTGGACCACCTTTGGTGAACGGGAGGCGCTTCGAATGGATGATGCAGTGTTCTGGATGACCATGGCAGCGCTGTATGCGGTGGGCTATCACGTCCGCGGGCTCAGGCGGTTGCGCCAGCATACCGCGCAGGAATGGGCGGACTGCTCACCTACGGCGCCCATATGGGTGCAGGCCTTTGATCGCCGACTGCTGGCCTCCACGGTGCGATGTGTGGCCCTGTCCATGGGGGCGCTGGTGGGCATTCAGATTGTGGACAGTGAGTCGACGGAGGCCTGAGCGCGAGGGCGGCGCGCGGATGCTTCAGCGGGGCGATATGTGAACCGGACTGCCACCCCATGGTGCCTTGGGGGCCCATGCATGGGGGCCATGGGGCGGTGGTTTGGTCCGCACTGCATGCCCACTACTTTTGGCGTTCGCCTGCTATGCTGATGCCATGTGTGGACGCTTCAACATCTCCCCCTCGGCCGGCATGGCTGACCTGCTCGAATCCTTTGCAGTCAAACTCCCAGCCGGCTACACCCGTTACAACATCGCGCCTACCGAGGAGGTACCGCTGGTTCTGCAAACCGGCGAACTGGCAATGGCGCGCTGGCGGCTGACGCCATCGTGGTCGGACGGCCCCTCACAGAAATACGCGATGTTCAACGCACGCTGCGAGACACTGACGAGCAGCCCGGCCTTTCGCGGGCCCTTTGCCCGCCAGCGCGGTGTGGTGCCAATGTCCAGCTTCCTGGAATGGCGCAAGGAAGGAGCCGTGCGCCAGCCGTGGCGTATCAGCAACATACAGCAGGCACTCATGGTCGCTGCGCTCTGGGACCGCTGGATCGACCCTGCCGGCGATGCGCTGCTCAGTTGCACACTGGTGACTACCGCCGCCGCGCCTGAATTCACCCCTTGGCACAGTCGGATGCCGGTGCTGCTCACTGTCGATGAGGCGGCGCGGTGGTTGGACAACAGCCTGCAGATTGCCAAAGATGACCGGCTGTTCGAACCTGCGCTCAAGTTCCCGCTGTTACTCGAGCCGGTAGATCGCCGCGTGGGGAATGCGCGCAACAAGGCAGCGCAGGATCAGGCAATTGTTGGCGATGTGCTGGAAATTTGGCGGGATCACGCTCATGCGTCCATGAATGGCCCCGACCCCGGCACCGACTGCGGCCAAGTCTGAGCGCAGGTTTTTTTGCACGCTACCAACGCACATGGCGTTGAGACGCCTAACTCACACCACCGGATAACACGCCGCTCCCCAGAGCGTCCGCGGGTGATCCATCATGATCTCGATCACCGCAGGCACAAGGTTTCCAAGCAAGCGGGTGCAATCGCGCAACTGATCCCGGTTGACGCTGCTGTTCCAGGTGGCACCGCCGTGTACCAGTTGGTTGCGTAGGGTGTAGAGCCTCGCCAGAACAACGCTGAGCAGCGTTGCGGTATCACCTCTGCCGAGCGCCTGGTTCGCCAGACGATTCGCGGACTCGAAGCGCTCGCGCCAGTCATTGGATGGCTCCTCCCCCATCTGCGCATCCCAGAAGGGCTGAAAGATGTAATGATTGGAGAGCAGCACACGGATGGAGCCAGGAAAGGCGTCCCACAGCAGCGCATGCAGTGCACCCTGCTGATCGAGGTCCACGAGCTTGCGGATAAACTGGTTGGCGCGGACTGTCTCCGGCGCCCGGTCGTCCATCGACAGCAACTGCGCATAGGCGGCATTGAAGCTGATCCAGAGGAAGATGAACCGCGCGTCCACATCGTCGCCGCATTGCTCGGCACGGTTGAGCCAGGACAGCGCCCGGTGCACACGCAGTCCCAAGGCTTCGGGCCAGGCATCCCGCTCTGCGCGCTGGCGTGCCTTCAACCGCTCGTAGTGGGGTTCAAATGCAGGCACGGGGGGCCTCCTGTCGTCAGCGGTGGATGCCGAACTCAGTCATCAGCATCCTCGTGATTCCCCTGTTGCGTAAAATACTCCATGACGCGCAATCGGCATAACAAGTCAAAGTCAGGATAGAACTCGGACGCCGCGCTGAAGAACCCCAGGCTTTGTTCAAGGTCATCACCAAAGTTCGCCTCGAGCACTGCAAAAAGCGGCCACGCACCCAGAAAGAAGTCCGTAAACTCGCCGAGCGTCATGGGCTTGTCGGTGCGGGCCTCTGCTTTCCCCTGAAGCGTATCGCCGCCGTACTCATCGACCACCCGATAGTGAATGGCGCCATCGGCTGGGCGCGCGTAGACACTGGTGACATCGCAGGTGGTCGAGTTGATGCTGATGCCGGCAATCTCCACCTCCCCATCCTCCGTATCGGGCAGGCAATTGCCTCCCATGAACATTGGATGGAACGACTCCAACGCTTTCTGAGCCTCGCCCGTTATACCCTCGGCGTCCAGCAGCGCATGCAGTTCCGCGTGCTGGCCTGCGTCGAACAAGGCTCGTAACTTCTTGCGCAGTACTGTGCCCTTGACCTTCGACAGCAGGTAACGCTCCAACGCCTGCGGCCGGAAGTAGGTGTGCGGCCGGTGGTTCAAATCGATCTGATCACTCATACCCGTGCTCCCTGATTGGCGGTGTGTTCCCAAGGAAGGTCGATATCCTCCAGACCGAAATGTCCGTAGGCGGCCGTCGGGTAGTAGATCGGCCGTTGCACGGGTGCCGGTGGTTGCCGTCGGTCACCGGGGTGCAGCACCGGCAGTTGAGCGGTGTTTGCCGTATTCCACTCCCGCGCGCCGCGGGCATCGAGTGCCAGCCCCTGCACGCGGCGCTCGTGCACCAGTGAGAACAGCCGGTTCTGGTGCTCCGGCTTGCAGCGGCTGATCTCATCGATCAACACCGATTGCGCACCCCAGATGGTGGCCGGCGTTTGCAGGAAGCGCACTTCCGTGCGGGCCTCATCCGGATAGGGAAAACCCACCAGATCATCGAAGGCAATCAGGCTGGCGTTGTAGTGCCGGTGCTCCAGACCGAGCGCCGCGCTGATACGGTTGAGCAGGAAGGTCTTGCCCGTGCCGGATTCACCGATCAGCAGCAACGGGTCTTCGGTGACCAGTGCCGTGAGCAGGGGCAGCTGCAGGGGGCTGAAGCCGAAAACACCGAGCTCAGCGAAGACGTCACAATCGGGGGGAAATGGCGATGCCATGGCAGGTCTCCTATTGTTCCAGTTGCCTGGCGCATCGTTGGACCACCGTTCCCGGAGCGGGCGGTTGGTGGGGCGAAGGCCCCTCTTGATGCAGGGTTAAGTATGGTTTTGGTGGGGTAGTTTGTCAAATTGGGGGGCAGCCTGCCCGCTCTGATCCCATCACGCTTGCATGCCTGAACGCAGCACCCCTGAAGCATTGGAAATAAGTCCAGAATTATTGATCTAGGTGGACACGCACAGATCAGCATGGCTATACGGCCACACTTACCAACCCGACGGTGCCACCATTAGCAACCGCGTCGGCAGGTGCTGCTACCGACTGAATGTCCACTCCGCCAACTGCTGATCTGACTTCAACCGCGCCCGCTGGTGCAGCATCGCCTGGTAGATGTCTACCGGTGTGGGCTGTTCCACGAGCGTGGGCAGAGAAACGCTGGCCTCGAGCAAAAAGCGTTCGCGGTGCGGCGATGCCAACCACGCGTGGTCCCACCAATCCAGAATGCGCGGGTGAGCTGCAGATAGTGCCTGTGCAGAGGGAAGCTTGTCCCCCTTCGCCAGATTGACCT
>NZ_JAYESN010000153.1:0-8508 GCF_034860625.1 Lamprobacter sp. | reverse complement strand
ATATTATTATCGGGCAAACCGCCTGCCGGAGTCGAAGAAATATCTGGAGAAGGCTGTGAGCATGGCGCCTGAAAATGCCGAGATCAACTACAATCTTGGTCTCACCTTGTTCGCGCTCGGCGAATTCGATAGCGCTCGAATGCGAGCTCGTAAGGCCTATAAGCTAGGTTATCCTCTGCCGGGCTTGCGAAATAAACTCTCGGAAAAAGGCTATACACTGTGACATCGGAATCAAGATGGTAATCATGATTCCTCACTGAGAATCCTCTTTGCTACTACAACGATCAGATGTCTTCAAGCCTTGGACCTCGACTTCCTAACTTTATCAGTTAATGAGCTGAACTCGTTATGAATGGGTGGCTTAATCGTAAAAATGGCTGCAAGCCAAAAGCATGCGCAAAGAACTAGGACGGCAAAAAATAAAAGCAACGAGCCGTTCAACTGAAAATTCGTTAATGCGACTGCTGTTGCTGCCGGTGACGCTGTTATGATCGAGATCAATGCATTCTGGAAGAGCGACTTGGAAATATTGCTCAGGCGAAAATCAATATGCCGAGCAAGTTGCCAACTAACGAGGGCTAAGCGTATTAGTGTTGGGAATTGCAAAACTGCGACGACAGCAATCAAGCCATAAGGGGCTACAAGCAGTATGAGCGCAAGTCGTAATAACACCATGGTTAGATTGATTTTAAACACAGCGCGGATTTGACCAGCAGCGGTTAGCACGTCAACCGATAGGTGAAGAAGACTGGCTATGATGGCGCCAAAGCACATCCATTGTATTAGGGGAGCGGCGGCAAGCCACTGCTCGCCATAAAGCGTCATGATGGTTGGGTAGACAAGAATGGCCAGCACACTAAAGAAAGGCCAAGTCAGGCTGGTTAGGCATGAAACCGCATGGCCGTAGGAGACATTGGATGCGCTACCTTCGCGCACTTTCTGTGAAAAGACGGGCAAGACAACGCCCTTCAAGCCTTCTAGCACGGATGAATTAAAAAGCGTGATGGTTCCTGTGGCGCGGCTGAAAATTCCAACCGACTCCATGCCGAGAACCTTTCCAAAGATCATTTCCGGGGACGAACTCCCGATATGAGAGACGATACTGTCAGCACCTGCGTAGCGGCAAAATTTGAACACATGTGAGATTTCGGCGAATCCAGGAACGAGTGAGACATCCCTCGGCTTATAGACGAAGCAAAGTAATACCGTTGTCACCGTGCCAGAAATAGCACTCCAGACTAAAGCGCGATAGCCCTCGCCATAAAAGGCGGTGACGATTCCGACCGTAGTGCCGACCGCCGCACTCACGACCCGAATCACCATGATATCGCCAAATCGCATCTCTCGCCTGAGTAAAGCAAAAGTAATGGCGCCAAGAGGAACAAAGAAGAAATTGATCGTCAGTAGCTGCATGACCTCCTGGACTTCCGGCCGTTGATAGAAATCACCCGTCGGTCCTGCAGCGAGAAAAATGATGAGTCCAGCCGTCCAGCCAAAGGCCAGGTTGAGGGTGGATGCGGAACGTATTCTTGCCGATGTCAGATCCGGCTCTTGAACGATGTAGCGATTGATGCCGAATTCTCGGATCAATTGTCCTAGGCCGATGAAGACGGCGGCGACTGAATAGATACCAATGTCATCTGGAGTAACCAGTCTAGCAATGATGACGGTGGATACTAGCTGTATAACCAGTAACAGGTACTTGGTGCCGTATGACCAGGCTAGCGATCGACGAATATTAGGCATGTGTTAACGGCATCGTTGAATCCCAAAAGACGACCTTTCTATAGAACTACAGCTTGTTTAGCACTGTTCTCATGCGTGTTAAAACCTTGGAGGAAAACTGTCGTAATCGACCGCGGCCAGAGTCCCAGTTTTTACGAGACTCTTGCTTAATCGGATGCCAAAGCATGTTGGGCTGTTCACCCGGTGCGGATCGAAATGGACGAAACACGAGTGTTCCCGGAGAGAGGGAGTTCTGCAAGGGCGTATTCCAATAAAAGCGATTTAGGTTTTCCGGGCGTGTGAGGTGACTATCGCCCCCGATGTCCTCGACCTCTAGGCCCTGCTGTAGGGCAAGTGTCCCGAGTAAGGCCTCGAAGTGGCCGGTCCATCCTTGTTGGTAGAGGGGCGCGAGCTGATCCTTGAGTCGCCGAGAGAGGCGGCCGACCACCAGAAATAAACGCAAGCACTGCTCATCCGCAAGCTCGACATGAGGTGGAGGACTGAGTGACCGCCACAATGGCCAATGCGGGATTTGTGCCTTGGTGCGGATGGACGTTGTGATCAGGTCTGCCTGTGAAGCTTCAAAAGCCTGGAAAAAAAGCCTCCAATCACCACTGAAAGCGACGTCGTATTCGATGTACCAGAAAAAAGAATAGTCGGGCAGTCGATCGATCGCGTGAAAAATGAGCGCGTCCGCATTGCCAGGTATCTTTTTTGGAAACAGGGGGCTTGGGCGTTTATAGCGCCGCCAGGCTTCGCCATCATGGGGTAGGGTAGGGGTCTGTCCGGCTAACCGCTCGGCTTTTCGGGCGCTAATACCGGTGTCATCGTAGAACAAGATCAGATCATAATCCGCTGGTAGTTCGTTGCGGAGCTTAGCGAAGTGCTGCCTTACATTTCTGTTAATGACGTGCGTTGTGAAAAGGACGGCAGTTCGCTGCATGGCTGTCTTGCTCGACTGCTCGGGATTCAATGAGTCCGTGATACCAGAAGGTGTTCGGCGAGTGGATGGCTCGCATCGAGGTCGTCATCGGTTGTGTAAACTCGCATGTCGTTTTGCGACGGCAATGAAAAATCGTGAGCGGCAGCAGTGGCGCGCCATCCATGCAAGTTATCGATCTCTTCGGGGGCGAAGTCCTTCTTGACATACTTCTGAATTGCATGTCCAAGGCTCAGCACAATATAGTGTTTGAGTTTGAAATCGTCTGGGTACGGCTTGATGCCTGGAAAGTCGACCAGGTGCCCGCCAGTTGAATGCAGATCTACCGAGGGTGCCGTCCAGCGGCGGTGGCGAAGGACTTCGCGCGCGAAGGACTTCAGACCCGGCCAACGCTGTGGTTGTCGCTTCCAGGCATTGAGGCGATGCGGATGTCTGGGTGAAAACGGATAGTACCAGCGCATGGTTTTCTGAAAATCAGGATGATCATGGTCATCGGATTCATGCACGGGGAGAAAGGTGTACTCCATGAAGTTGATGGCATTGTAGCCTTCGCCATCTACACGAGCGATGGCTTCGGCCAATGTCTCACTCGAGTTTGGAGCAACGCGAATTTCATCGGGGTCCGCGTGCATCAGCCAGTCCGCCTTGATTTGGTCAGCGATGACCTCCTTGCGTAGCAAGATCTTGTTCCATTGATACAGACCGCCACGGGGTATGGTCTCGATGCCAATCACGTGCTGGTTGGAATACTCCTGAGCAATGTCGACCGTGTCGTCGGTCGATTCGTTATCGAGCAAGTACACCTCGATACCCTGTTGCAGGTAATGCTCGAGACAGGCGCGCATGAAGCGCCCTTCGTTGTAGCTGGCCAGGATAGCAACGATGCGCATAATTCAGTGTACTGCCGTTCGTTGAATCAGATTAGGCCGAGTCGGCCAAGTGCTGATTTCAGGTAGGTTTTGCTCAAGGCGCTCAGCGGTGGTTTCCAGCGGCTTAAATCCTCGGCGCCGGTATACAGCCTTTGGGCGTCAAACCGTCCCTGAGCTTGACTAAATCGCGCGACAACGCGCCACCAGTCCTCGGCCGCAAACTGTTCCACCTCGGCTTGCTGCCTGGGGGCGTATCCATGCTTGCGCAGGAAGTGCCGCAAAAGTTCGGCATAGAGGGCTCCAGCGGTGCGCAATTCGCTCAGATCGGCTGCGGGAAGGCCGGTGTTGAAGAGTTTCCAGAGCGTTGCTGTGTCCTGTTCAGCGATCTCGCGACCAAGCAAGGCATTGTAACGTTGTCTGAGAAAACGCATGCCGTTGTCGTTCATCGCCTGCGTGTTCTGAGAACTAGCATTGCTGGCGCTCTCGCGGTAGACGACGAGTTCCTCCGGGAGAATCACCACGCCACCGATGTCGCTGAACTCGCTGAACAACACAAAATCTTCGGCATAGGTGAATTCTGGACGGTACTGGAGACCATGGGCGCTGAGCGCGGCCCGTCGGTAACAGATCGAGGAGTGCACGATACTGCAACGCGTGTAGAGTCGCCAAGCCAAGATGTGAGGGCGCACTTCTCCGCTGTAGCAAGAGCGGAGTTGGCCGTTGGCGAGTTCCTTGGCGGCAGTGGCGAGCAGCACCACATCGGGGTTCGCATCCAGATAGGCGACCTGATGGCTGAGCCGGCTGGGAAGGCTGAGATCATCATGGTCGTTGGCGGCGACATACTCGCCGCGGGCTAGGGCGATCGCTCGGTTACGTGTTTGGCTGATGCCTTGGTTGGTGGCATTACGATGAACATGGATGCGTTGGTCGGAATAGCCCGCAAGTCGTTCAACGGTATCGTCCGACGAACAGTCGTCGACAATCACCAGTTCCCAATCTTCAAAGGTTTGTGCCAGTATGGCGTCGACAGTGTCTTGAATGACGGGGCCAGTATTAAAGGTGGTCATCAGTACGCTGACCCGCGGAGCAGCTTCGCCACGAGATGCCATTTAGATATCTCCACCCGAGAAGCGCTCGAGGAAGCGCCAGGGTTTTCCGAGCGGCCACGACCAAGAGGCAAAAATACGGTCGACAAGCGCTTGCGCGTACCCACGCTGCCGACCGATCAGTCGCAACTGCTCGACGAGCAAGGCGGGGTAGGCTGCACGATGCTGCTCAAGACGATCTCGCGCGCTATCCAGGACGGATTGCGACGGTTCACCGCCTTCTGATGCTGCGGCTTGCAGGAAGGTCTCGAAGACAGTGTTGACGACATCGCCAAGGGGGAAGGTCTCGGGAAGCTCCCGGGCTTGCTGGCGCCGAAGTGCTGGCGTGACGAAAGTCTGGATACGGTCACGGGCCTTTGGCAATGGAATCGGGAACTCGAGGCCGAGGTTCGCCTGAGTTCGCTTAAGCAGGATCAGTGGATTTCTGAGTAGGTCGTCAAAGGTGACAACGAGGCGCGGATATCCACGGGTGAGGCGCTCGGCTTCGAGGTTGTGTTCAAGCCAAAGGAGAAGGGACTTCTCGGCCGAAAACCGATCACGCTTGGCTAGCGAACCAACAACTTCCATTGGATGTCGCACCACCAGCATGAAATATGGCTGGACAGATAAACTGGACAACAAGGGTAGCCAATAGGCCATGAGACGGCACATCCGTGGATCTTTCAGCCCCCAGAGTGGCACCTTAGAAAAGTCTCGCTGCAAGACGCGCCGCAACCGCTGAGCGAGCGGATGGAGGCGTTCATCCTCGAACCAGGCTGGATCTAGTGGGAGAATGTCGTCCCAAGCTGACCCTAGGGTGTAGAGGATTCGGTCATTGATGTCAGCGACTGGCCCATGCTCGTAGAATCCTTTATCGTTGACCCCGGGTTGGGGCGCGTAAAGCCGCTCGCCAAGATGCACGCCCACGCATTGCAGGACACCCGTCAAGGCGGATGTGCCACTGCGGTGCATGCCCAAGGCGATGAGGACGCTATTGTTGAGTGTTGCTTTCATGTGGTTGTCGAGCGCCAGCGCGCTGGGTTGGTAATTCAACAATCATGACAAAAGCTCGTTACTCAACTGATGACTTTTGGTGGTACGGGCAGGCACACATCTGGTACTCAGTGTAATGTTCGCCAAAGTTTCTTGATCGCAGAACGAAACCAATAAATCGGAATTAAAATGCGTTTGGGATCTGTCGGATTTAAAATGCTTGGCAAATGTGTCCTGATTTGCTCGAGTAACACTTGAGGAGGCTCAGGCACAGGGCGGCCCATGGTCTTTGATTCCCATTCGTCAAATAAACATGCCCGCTCCGGAAAGTAGCGCATTCGAAGTTGAGCGACATCGTCTGCCCGGCTATCAAGGAACGTCTGCCTGCTCGTAAGATCAGGCCACAAATCATAGGGCGGATCAGGATATGCGTTCCGCACGGCTTTCTGAATCAAAGGGGTACGTAGCAACTCAATCAACTTATCGCTTTCATCGCGTGTTGATAAGTGCTGGTTGATCACATTCTTGATGACCGTCTCTTCTGAAGACAAACTGGGACGAACATGCTGCGTCGATACACAGTCGCTCAGATCAATGCCCAATGCTGCATAGAAGGATTCGCCAAGCGCCCCCAAGAGATCTTCGTAGATTAACACTCGAATTGAGCCAAATACACGTTCGACTACATTGGCATTCGATGTGTAATGAATACCCGGGGGTGGGTGAGAAATATAATCAGCAAAGGTCGGCATCCGGCGGGGGGGCGAGCTTTTCGCAACGTTCTCCTGGTACAAGCTGCGCAGATAGTCATCCGGCCGACGAAAAACCAACACCGGTATGACCTCGAAATCGGCCAATGCTGTATTCAATTTTTCTAGATAGCGCCTTCTTTTTTCCAGAAAGTTGCCGTTACCAAGCACATGTCGGTAAATTGCTTCAGCGCTAATGATCACTGTCAGGCCAGTCTCACAGGCTTCGGCATGCCATTGGCCTATCAAAGACTCTGCTTGTGTCTGGCTCAACTGTGTGGGTTCATCTGAAAATGCATGTGCTAGAGCGTGATGACCATCTTTCGGCCCCGGCGTGAACGGAGAAAAATTGGGATAATAAAGTCCAAGAGACTTCAACCTGTCGCGATTAGCGACGGAGAATGCTTGCAGAGCCGTGGTGCCGGTCTTGTGCGTCCCAAGATGTAAGTATAACCGAGGGCGAGACGACAGATTGTTCAGCATCGAGGTTTCCACAGAGTAACAACGACAAGGAATGCTAGAGGGTCAGTAGAGCAGCGGGACCTGAGAGTCTGCAGGGTCACCCAAGAGTCACGCTGGTTCCTCTGCTTGGCTCCACGGCCTGGCCAACTCTCTCGCGGATAAAGGCCTTGACATAAGTCCGTCCAGCACGGAGGATTCCTGTATGCCGAGCCATATAAAACAATAACTTACAACTTGACAACCATGCGGGCTGACTGAGGTGGACGAAGTTATGATCAAGGCCCGGATAAAGATCGACCACCAATTCTATCTTAGCCTCCATCGCGGGAGTTCGGGGCGTTGTGATCATGACTCGCACGCGGGTACCGGTCACGTGGTCACGTCGAACGACGGCGGTAAATATGCCACGTCAGTCATCGGAGTTTAGCAGCAAAAATATCGTTTTTCTTACGCCACGTGTGTGGCACTCTGTGAGACGCCGCCTCAGTAATCTCGTTTTCCAGGCTGCCTTGAGGTCGGCACTTGCCCCAATCAATGCTCCCGCTAGTGACTTGTTGTCTCAGTGAGAGTGTCTTCGTCGAAGTCTTCCGGCTAAGTTCAAGCTCGGGTATGCTCGCGAGAACGGCAGTTTCATAATGTATTGATATGCTAGAACGATACCTGATGAAGGTGCTGTTGGGAGTATGCCCGAACGTCATCTTCGCCCTCCCAACAGATCGGAGCGTTTCATGCGTAGCCAAGCTTCCCTGGCAGTGTTAATACCAACTCACAACCGGTTCCCATTGTTTCAACGGACGCTTGAGTCTGTTCTGGCCTGTCAGCGCCCCGAGGATAGAAAGGTTAGGCTGATTGTCATCGAAAATGGCGTTCGAGTAGGGGTCGAAGAATGTCTGCGGACAACCAAATCATGGCTCGTGCCTGAGTATCTCTATGTGCAGAACGGCAACAAGAGTCTAGCGTTAAATGCCGCTATGGACACTCTGGACGACGAACTTGCTGTGTTTCTTGATGACGATATCCAAGTTGAGTCAAATCTGATAAAGCAATATGCCGAAGCTGCCGACCACAACCCAAACAATTGTTTTTTTGGCGGTCCTTTTGCCGCAGATTATGTGAAAGAGCCGCCGGAATGGCTCTTAAAGTATCTGCCAGATTCGGCAAAGGGCTGGGCGCCTGTCACCTATGAATCACTGATTCCGGGGGCGCTTTGGTTTATCGGCTTCAATTGGGCGGCGTACACTGTTGATATCAAACGGGCGGGCGGCTTTAATCCTGATGTCGGGCCAGGCGCGAAATCTGGAGCCACTGGTCAGGAGACGGCGATGCAGAAAGCCTTAGTCGAGTTGGGTGTCAGCCCAGTGTACATTCCGGGTGCTCTGGTTCGACATTATGTTCCAGAAGAACGTTGTTCACCAGAATGGGCCTTAGAACGTGCTTTTAAAAATGGTGTAACGACCGGAATAAACAGTAACTTAGATATGTCAACGAGTCTCCTGTTCGGAATGCCGCGTTGGATGCTGCGCGAAAACCTGGAGCTACAGTGGCGGGCGTTAAAAGCGGCTTTGACCCAAGATTCTGAAGACGTTTTCCAAGCTCGCTACAACCTCGCTCAATTTCGCGGCACTGCTACTGGTATTAAGGCACTATTAGCACAACAAAACAAGCGACTAAAATAAGCGAGCGAT
>NZ_JAYESN010000152.1:0-8516 GCF_034860625.1 Lamprobacter sp. | reverse complement strand
GGGACAATTATACGATCTACTTCCACGTCATTGCAAGGATTACTGGCAATACTACGATTCAGCCATTCGTCAAGCACTGCTCAGTAAACATGTCGGATTAGAACACTCCGAACTGACGAAGCCAGCTGCATACGAACGCAGCGGATATCAAATGCTATGGCGATTGGCATACATCGCCGGGCATCCACGATTGTCGGAAAACTTCGTCGACCCCGGACTGCCTCGCCAGAAAAGTACTATAGACCTCATGGAATATCGGGCAGAGTGGTTTACTCGTCTTCACCTGCACTATTACCAAGGAACCTTCCTTAGCGATCGATACTTCGCCGAGACCTTCGTCAAGAATATGAGTTCCGCCATGAACGGTGTAAAGGCGCATATCCATGCACAAATCCGGCGAGTCCCGATCTCCATGCCATTGCCTATGATGTTTCAACCAGAAAATATTGTCAGTTTCATCTGTACGACGGTGAGACTCATTGGCGTCGACGATCTCACGCCATTGACTACTCCTCGTGACTTCATGGATTCCCATTCGCGATCCCGTCGTAAGACCGAGTCTTCGAATTCTTCTTCTTCCAATCGATCATCATCGACTTCGACACGCAACGTACGACAAGTTGATAATCCCGAAGAAGAAATACGCAGTATGGATATTCGCCAAACTGACGCATTCTGGTCACTCGATGAAGATGTTCAACTTAGTGTTCATTCGCTCGCCGCCGCAACCCACAATCAACTACAATGTCACGGGTGCGGTGGTCCCCATCCTTTCGTACAATGTCCCAAGTTGAAGACACTCGTCACTACCAACCCGACAGCTGCGAAGCGAATGATTGACGTCATCCGAAATGCTCTTGGTTTCTCTAATACGGAAACAGATTCGTCTTCTACGCGAACGCAACGTAGCCTACGTACCGAACCACGATCTTCGGCCCGTTCCAACAATCGTAGTCGTGACCGTACACCACCTTCGTCGAATCGTCGTCCCGTACGCCAACTTCAAGACGGTAGCGACACCGACGACGACGTCACCATCTCACAACTTGATACTGACGACGAAGGTACCACTACTGACGACAGTCGGGATTTTATGTAAGCCGGCGAAAAAGAAAGCGTTTTCGTGAACGGCGACCGCCTCGTAAACCCCCCGACAAATACAAGACGAATAAGCAAGAACTCCCGATATATTCCCTACTGGATCTAGAAGCCTTCCAGCACGACCCCGAAGTCGAATATTATTTCGATGCTACCACTGACACCAGTTCCACTGATGCCGCGTCTGAATCTTCTGTCACATCGTGTCCAACGGGTGAAGATTCCGATGTACCCAACTCCAGAGATATATCTCCGGCGAAAGTACCTGATTTCATCAAGGTCCTCCCAGAGGTAAATCCTGCTCCTCCGCCACCACGCGTTGTACAAGCCCTGTACCAGCTCGATAGAGACATTCAAGAATTGAAAATCAGTCGCATAGACTATTATCGAGAACTCCGAGTATCCGAAGTTCAACTGTCCCCTAATCTCCCTCCAAAAGGACATATGGACAACGGTTCTTTGGCTACTACCACAGACAACCTTGACTACGTATGGTGTTACCACGAATATACTTCCGAAGAACGTAAGAAAGCCCCACGTTTAAAGGTCGCAAACGATACAATATGCGTACCTATCGGCCAAGGATATCTCAAGGTCCCATGTGACAATTCCGATGGTTTCCGATTCGTAAGTACGTATGTTACACCGGAAATACCAGCCACTATCATGTCTCCAGATACAATGGGACGTGCCCTTGGTTGTCGTGGATATACGACGTACTCGGATTTCAAAGACAACACGGCACAATTGAAACTCAACGATTGCAGTTACGACGATGCCGAAGTTCGATTCAATCTCCACCTAATTCGTGGACTGCTTTTTACCGACCCACTTATTGCTCCTACTCCCGACGAACGTACGGCCAAGACACTACCTGCAGGAAAAGCTGAAGATGTCAACAATCATGTGACTGTATCTTCACTCGATTGCTGTGCAACGTGTTCTACCAGCGTCAAGGACGTACAAGGCCTCAGTATGAAACAAAACAGTCTTTTGTGGCATTTCCGTGTGGGACATACCAACCAACGCACTATCAGTGATCTACACAAACACGCTGATGGTATCCCCAAGAATCTTCCCCGAGGCGATCCTATCGACTCGTGTGCTATCTGCAAGCGTAACAAGCTACACAGAGCATCACGAGGACCACTCGTCGACGAAGAACCTACCGAATGCTGGCAAAATATCCAGATCGACATGGGTTTCTTCGTACAAGCCTCATCTGGAAAGAAAGATCCTTCCAGAAAACGATCCAAGAAAACGTCCCACCGAAATAAAACCACCAAGGCTCGGAACGCCGAAAAAGAACTACGTCCTCTTACTCGCGCCGCAAAACGGAAACTCGAGATCGATCTCGAGCAGAAGAAGCGTAAGGAAGAAACTATCTACGACGAAACAGATAGCGATAGCGACGGCCCGCCTCCCGAGCTACTTGATAACCCAGACAGCAGTTCCGATGAAGAATCTGTTGCCCCAACTGCCGTCAAGCCGACGTCGTCTCCCGTAATCCCGGAAACCGTCGACTCTGACGATGACTCCACTGTTATCCCTGGACTGGCTGTCCCAGAATACGAAAGTTCTGACGACAGCGATGACGAATCGACCCATCTCCCTAAACCAACACGGAGATCCCCTACTGCGAGCACCCAGACTTACACTTTCGAAAAGATCTTGAAGCATCGCGGTCCCCTCAAGCGTGGGATGAAAGGCTACCGTGGTAGTCCCTTTAATCTCCATATCCTATGGTCTACAGGCCAGAAGACATGGGAACCCTTGAGTCTCATTCTCGAAGACGCCCCTTCTGAAATACGGGCATACATCCAATCCAAGAACCTGATCTCCGAACCCGCGTGGGCTGACGTTATCGCCAGTCTGCCCCCTCAGCCAACTATTGATGACGACGACACAGATGACGACGAAATCGATAGCGATCTCCATGATGCTTTCGTATTAGACGACGAATTCGAGCCTCTATCTTACGACGAAGCCAAAGCGAAAGCTATCAACGCCGCTCGCCGATATCATCGCTTAAAAGGGCTTAACGGTGAAACATGCTATGTCCTCATCGTCGATCGCAAATCTGGCGCTATGCAAGTTTCTATCCGTCGCGACAAAACTCCTCCGATCGATTTCGTAAAGGAGTGGATCGCCAAGTATGCCTCTAGCGCACCCAATCGCGTTGTCCGCTTCGATCAAGGTGGCGAATTCGGCAAGTGCACTGAAATCCATGATCTGTTCTCCAAGGCTGGCTACGACGTCCAATTTACTGCTACTGGCTCGTCCTCCGAAATTGGCCTCGTTGAACGCAACCACCGAACCATTGGCGACGCTGTTCGTACCATGCTATTTGCAGCCGGTCTCCCATTGAAATATTGGCCTTACGCACTTCGATACCACGTTTTTATCTCAAATTGCTTGGCCCACGGAGATCGTCCTGCTGCTGCTATTACGATCTGTACTGGACGCCGTCCTAACCTGTCCCTCATGCGTGTATTCGGTTGCCGTATTTACGCTCTCCCTTCCAAAGGGCGTGACGGTAAAGCCGAGGTACACGGTCGCTCTGGCATCTTCCTTGGTTATACTAAAACCATGCGCAATGCCATCTACATCGACTCCGAAACCGGCGAGATCAAACATGCCCGTCATATCGCTTTCGACGAAGGCATGAACGATTCCAAGTCGCCTCCCCCTTACGTCAAATATCTTCGTGGCGAACTCAAACCCGAAGATCTAGACCTTGAACTCGATAAGGTATCGGACGATATGAAGATCATCATGTCACCGTTTACCACTGTTGATTCCGTGGAATGCAAATTCCGTCCCCATGCCGCTCATCCTCTTGGTTTTCAGGTTGAGCGATGTCCTCAATACTTGCGCGCATATGTCAGCGCATTTAACAACCCCTTTGGCAGTTACGACGTTACCCAAGCCAACAAGAAATATCTTGGCGGGTACATCCTTCGCGTGGGTAAAATACATACGTTTTCCCCCGACGACGTCCAACAAGCCATCACGTCTTACGCTGCGCTTGATTCGCCGCCCAAGACCTTGACAGTGTACATTGCGAAAGATTTACGCAATACACTGTCTGACTCCCGACCACCCCCCCTCTTTCTCCGTCCTGTCGACATCCGTCGTGTCGCTGCCATGACTCTTGTCGCAGGGGAGGGCACACCCCAGCAACAGCGTGCCTCCCTTCGCGAACTTTCTTCCACTCCCGCTCTTGGAGCCACTCCACCCGACCCAGATGATGCTTCGCTTCCTGCTGGTTGGGACGATGTTGCTCGGCTTCGAGAGATGCGCAAGCTTGTCAACGACCATATGACAGACGAAGAACGCCGACTCCCTTCCTTTACAAGGAAGAATTTAATGACCCTATCCAACTGGGAAGAATGGCGTGCTGCAGATCACAAGCAGCTTGACTCCCACTACGACGCTGGCACCATGGGCGAAGCTGTCCCTCGCCCGAAACCCGACTCATTAACTCCATCGCAAGTTTTTCGACTTGTATGGAACCGCCTCGTCAAGGCTAGCGGTGTGCGAAAATCTCGCGCCTGCCTCGACGGATCGAAACGCGCTGCACCATGGCTACGGCTAATGGTACAAACCTACTCCAGCTGCGTAGAACTCCCGTGTCTAAGAGCATTTATTGCTATGTGTGTCAACCGGGGATACTACATCGCCTTCGGGGACGTAGAGAACGCCTATCAACAGTCTCCTCCCCCGTCTATCGACTGCTTCCTCGAAATCGACGATACTATAGAAGATTGGTATCTACACCGTTTCGGAAAGAAGCTGAACCGGCTCAAAGAGGTAATTCCTCTCTACCGAGCTTTGCAAGGGCACCCAGAAGCCGGTGTCCTATGGGAACGCATGATCACGGACATCCTGTTGAATAAAATGGGACTCCGTAACGCACCCCATGAACGAAATATTTACTCTGGTACCATCAACGGCCAAGAAATTCTCGCGTGTCGACAAGTAGACGATTTTGCCGTTGGAGCGCTTGATCCTTCGACTTGCAAATTGTTTATCGCAGAACTCCGAAAGCACGTTGAAGCCGAATATGCTGCCATGGGTATGGAAACCGACCAAGGTGTCTACCAACGATATAACGGTATTGACATCGTACAGACCCGCGATTACGTCAAGGTAGGATGCGAATCCTACATCGATCGCATGTTGCAGACTCATGGATGGGATTCCCCAAGGTCTCCGAAGGATCGGACTTCGAACAAAATTGTCCCGATCGACCCGTCCAAGGTCAACCATCTCATGCTACTGGATGGTCCACCCGAGAAATCTGTAGAAGCCAGATCATTGGCTCGACAGAAAGGTTTCTCCTACCGCAATGTCCTCGGCGAATTGATATACGCTTATGTCATCGCCCGATTGGATATTGGGTATGCTATTTGTACCCTCGCCCGGTTCGCGGGCGCCCCACACGCCGAACACTACGATTCCCTCAAGCACGTTTGCAGGTACCTCCGCGCTACGAAGTCGTGGGGGATTATTTTTGTCCGACCTGCCCCTCTTGATGGCCTTCCAGACGTCCCTTTTGAGTTCCTCGACGAAGACCCATCGTTGCCGGAATTCCCGGTGTTTGAGCGTGACGAACTCGTCGGCTGCCTTGATGCGGCCCATGCCACCGAACTCCGTACTCGTCGATCCGTCACTGGATTGATTATACTCTTCTGCTGCGCTGCCATTGCGTGGAAGAGTCAAGTACAATCTCTTGTTGCCACCAGCTCGACCGAAGCCGAATTCTATTCAGCCGTCACTTGCGGGAAGATAATCAAGTATCTCCGCTACGTCCTTCAGGCGTTTGACGCGCTACGGCCCGGTCCCTCTCGCATGTTCATTGATAATCTAGCAGCACTACAGATGATCAATGAACGCCGGCCTACTCCACGCGCACGACACATCGAGATTCAGCATTTTGCCATCCAAGAATGGCGAGAGAAGATGGATCTCGTCATGGTCCATCTAAAGGGTATTCTCAACCCTAGCGATGGTATGACGAAACCTCTCGGCTGGGTCCTTCACTCCCGTCATGCACGCCGTGGAATGGGACACTACAACAAGATCGGCTCCCCAAGCAGGCTTCCGCCACTCCAATCGTCCCCTTCTGCTAGATTGGAGGGTCTGGAAGCCGGGGAGGGTGTTGGAGCCCGATAAGGGCGACTGCGTTGGCACCCTTGACTGGATGGGTCACGGGTGACAGCGTCGACTAAAGATTCACCAAGTTTCATGCCAAGAAGGAATTGAGTAGCAATTCCGCTCTCGCTCTCTCTACTTGCCATTAATTTGTAGAATCAGTAATAGTAACGGCCTTTCCGACTTGAAAGACTTCTGCTGTTGATTCTCTTATACACGCTCAATTCCTATAGCTTAGCATATCGATAAACTTGGTTCTAACAGGTTATCGAGCCCAAATACCGTATCTCCTCTCTTTCCTATTACAAGATGTCTAGTAAAGGAAAATCGCATACCAGCTCTCGTAAGAAGGAACCGCCTCGTGCTGTCACGAACCCCGAGTTCATTCTTATGTATTGCAACCCCGATGAGAAGAATCTCACGTCTATTCCTGCCGTTACGATCAAACGTAACAGTTTCAATATTGGACGAGACGAGACGAAAACTCACGATACGATCGTGAACGGAATCACGCACATGATCATTGGATTCCTGTCCCGTTTCATGCCGGCCGACGAGATCAACGAATCCGTCAACGAGGCCGTAAAAGGTCACTACTCTCCCACGCACACGGAAGATGGAAACTTCAAGTTCGTTGTCAACGGAGTCAACGATGGTACGGTTCGCACCTTCGTGGCTGCTTCCAACTTCCTCAAACGTGACGTTCCAAAAGGTCGAACAACACACGTTGTCATTGTGCATCCTCCGCCGGCCTTCCATGCATTGATAAAGGTACTTGTTGCTGGACATGTCTTCCATGATAGACCCAACGACGAGGACTTTCGCGACATGCTACCATTCCTATCGCCGGTATTGCAAGAAGAATATCGTCGCTACTTGGAAGCCGTCCAAACTCCCGAACTTTCTACCCTCGATACCGAATTTATTCGACAATTCAAGAAGTTCACCGACATGATTGACCCGACTGGAGAACCGCTCCAGCCACGTACCAACATTACGTGGTATGTACCCCCTCAAGAGGAAACCAAGGAGGAAGAAAGCCCTCCATGTGCTCCCGCGACGGACGAAGCCCTTTATCCTCCTTCCGATAACCATGATTCGACGGACACCCCCATGTCCACGACTTCGCCTCCGAATCAAGCGACGGAAGCACCAGCATTGGTATCCCAAGATACCACGCAGGCTACTACTGGTCCCCACGAACTAGGTGCGCCAGCTGTTAGCAATCCCGAATGGGGTATTGGAACGTTCGAACCTACACACGACGTCACTGTTACGTTCGATGCTCCCGATGTCTCCTCCGAACGTCAGTCGTACGCTTCTGTCGTTACCAATCCTCGAAATTCCGATCGTGAAGAAGCCAAGGATCAAGATCCTCCGTCTGGCGGAAGCTCAACCACGACTCTACCGAATTTCGGTGATTTGTCATCCATCCGCCCACGTGGTACGAGTCCTGGGACACAATCGGTCCCGAATGTTACGACCAATCCCGCCGTGAGATTCAGTCACCACACGACTAATCAACGTGCCGGGACTCCCGTGAGTCGTGGCAACAGTTCCGCGACCACTAACCTTCAGAACAATCGCAGTCCCGATCCAGTTCGTCCCAGCACTCCACGAGTTCTTACCACTCCCCAGAATACTCGCCATTTCGATCGGACTACTACCACTGCCCCAACTACTGGTCCCCAAAGCTATACTACTACTACTACGGAAGCGTATACTCCTGCGCCCAGTAACAACGCGCAGTCCCAAGTTCTAGTTCCCGATGCAGTAACAATGAACGAGAATGCGATCGTACCCGACGAGTCAACCATTACCGCGAGTATTGCAACCACTACGTGGGATATTCCAAAACCATCCCTAGCATTGTTCGCCAAGATAGCGGCTCAAATGGGTGCACGTATCAATCCGTCACCCACCAACAACGTTCAGACGGATCAACCTCAAGGCGTAAGTGTTACGAATCAATCCCCGCAAGGATCTACGGGCAGCAACTCGTCATTCTTTTCGTGTAATCAGCCGCCGACGCCCGTTACACTTCCGACGATCCCCGCGCCTACAGATCCCAGTACTACACAGCCAATTGCTCCGTCAACGACTGTACCGATAGCTCCAGTCCCTATTTCGACACTTACTACATCGGCATTTACTACAGTACCCATCAATACACCTGTCGTTTTGCCGCCTGCACCGGCGCCGGCACCCGTTCCTCGACCAACAACAGCACCAGCACCGATTCCACCGCCTATTCCGGCTCC
>NZ_JAYESN010000151.1:0-8601 GCF_034860625.1 Lamprobacter sp. | reverse complement strand
TTCATTGGCAGCAGCACCTTGCCCGCCCCAGCCCGATGACCTCAGGCGATGTCTGTCAAAGCTCATACCGCCTTGCTTGTCTTTTCGCTCGCCTTCTGCGTCGCATCGCCGATCACATAGCCCGGCTATGCTCCCGACGATGCTCCTTGAAGGCAAACGAACATCCTGCGCAATTCGGTACGCGCTTTTCCGGCAATCGCCTAAGTTGTTGGAGCTGCCGGTGGAGTCGAGCCTGCGCGGCGCAGGGACAGGCTAAGCGATCAGGCGGGCGGCCAGCGTCCTGAGCGATATCATTGGGCAGAACAGCCCGGCTAGTGGCTTCTTGCTGGAACCAGCCCTGGGCTTGCTTGAACACATCTCCGATAGGTGACGAATGACCCTTGAAGTCTGGCTCTCCCTCGCCCTGCTCTGCGTGCTCGGTGCCATGACCCCAGGTCCGAGCCTGGCGGTGGTGCTCGGCAGCATGCTGCGTGGTGGGCGTGGCGCGGGGCTGGCGGCGGCCCTGGCCCACGGCCTTGCGGTCGGACTCTATGCCCTGCTGACAGTCGCCGGCCTGGCGGCGTTGCTGACCACCTCACCCAAGCTGTTCGCGCTGCTACAGCTGGCCGCCGCCGGTTATCTGGTCTTTCTCGCCAGCGACGCGCTGCGCCAGCGCGCGGCGATGACGCCGCCCACTGACAGCACGATCAGCGGCGACAGGCTCGCCATGGCCGCCCGCAACGGCTTCATGATCGCCTTCCTGAACCCGAAGCTTGCGGTGTTCATGCTGGCGCTGTTCGCACCCTTCATCACCACCGACCAGGGACTTGGCGCCAAGGCGCTGCTGGTGCTGACCATCGGCGGCATCGATGCGCTATGGTACACGACCGTCGTCCTGGTGCTGGTTCGCAGCGGACTGCTGCTGGCACTGGAGCGCCATATCGTCTACGTCGGACGGATCTATGCCGCACTGCTGCTGGCGCTGGCTGTCTTTGTCGCGAGCCGTGCTGTTGCCACCTTGGTCTGAGCCGTGGACGCGCTATGTGGCTGTCCATTTTCTACTTCCCGATAATCGCGCAACACTGGCCCGCAAATCGGGAAGAAGTTGATGGATAGTTTCTATAGACGAGGCAGCGTCTTTTCGATGCACCCTGCCTGCAGAGCAATCTCGCTCATGGTGATGGGCTTCCGAGTGAGTGACAAATGGGTGATGAATGGGTGATGAATCTTGACGTCTCTCGCAGCAAAAGGCTGGTCATGTTAGCTTTCGTGCCGAGACATTGCTGGATCGATGCTTCCAACACCAGGCCGAGCAGAATCCGATCTGGCACCCCATCGACAGCACCGGTGGTGAGTGATGCGCAAGCCTGCTTGCCGGGGCGCTCTGGAAAGGCGCCCCGAGACGGCTATTTGGATGGCTCGCTCGCAGCAGGCGCAGCGTTCACTGGGTACCCATAACCCGGGTATGTATAGGCATAAGGGGCGGCACCGTAGGCGTATGGATAACCGCCGTAGTAGGCCGGGTAGCCACCCCAATAGCCCGGATAACCGCCCCAGTAGCCTGGATAGCCGTAGCCTCGTCCATACCAGGGGTTACCCCAGCCGGGGCCCCAGCCATCGCCCCAGTTCCAAGGGTTGAACGGCCCCCAGAAGGCGTTCGCGGAGCCAGCCGCAAACAGGGTAGCACTAGCCAGACCGGCAGCAAGCAAAAGACGTTTCTTGACGAGCATCTTTAACCTCCGTTCACTGAAGATTATCGCGCGCACCGACCCTACCGGTACGCCGCGACACTAGCTTAGAAAAAGACCAGCGACCCTTTTTTGATTAACGTCAATTTTCGAATATCCTATCAAACGAACTCACATAGAGGTCATTCCTCGGACGATCGATCCGCTCGATGTCGATCGCTCGGCAGCGGTCGCGGCCTTCAGGCAACTCGAAGCTCCGCCGGGCGAGGATCGTCCAGAACTAACTGCGCCGCGCGCCCGAGTGCGCTGCAGATGATCGCCATCCCGTCTTCAACCTGCTCGCGCGCGCTCTGGGCGGCCTCGATGTTGACGTACACTGCCCGATAGCGCGCTTCTTGATTGAGATGGGCCATCAACGCCAGCAGGCAGGTGGTCTTGCCGGTCTGGCGTGGGGCATGCAGCAGGAAGTCTTTCTTCTGCTCAATCAGGCCCATCACCTCGGCCAAGTCCCAGCGCTGCAAGGGTGGCAGGCAATAGTGCTCCTCAGCTCGGACCGGCCCCTCTGTCGTGAAAATCGCATCGATGGAAGCCTCAAAGTATTTCTGATTCCTCAAAAAGGTCGACCTGGAGCAACGAGCACGCAACGAGCACCGAAACGCGACTTATCAATGCACCCGATTTCGCATCACTGGACAATTCCGAGTGTATTCATCGGAAACAACCTATCGGAGGTCCCAGCATGCCCCAACAACGGCGACACGACATGGGTGCCGGCGGCACCTGCTTCTGCCCAAAATGCGACTATCGCGGCGCGCACCAAAGCGGCATCCCCTGCCAGGATGAGCGCTGCCCCAGGTGCGGCGCCAAGCTCCTGCGCGAGGGCTCGTACCACGACCAACTGCTGCAACAGAAGCGCGAAGCTTAGGGTGGGCGCGCAATGAGAGTCTATCTCGACTGCTGGCCCTGCTTCCTGCGTCAGGCCCTGAGCGCGGCGCGCCGGGCCGGGGCCTCGCCCGCGCTGCAGCGGCTGATCCTGGAAGAGACCATGACTGAGCTGAGCCAACTCTCTGCCGACGCCACGCCGCCGGAGATGGGCGAGCGCATCCATCGGCTGGTCCGCGAGCGGGCGCAGGTTGCGGACCCCTACCTGGATGTGAAACGTGAGGCCACCACGCAGGCGCTGGCCCTGCTGCCGGCGCTAAGAGCGCGGGTCGAGACGGCCGCTGATCCGCTGCAGACGGCGGTGCGCATCGCCATCACCGGCAACATCATCGACTACGGTGTGGCCGAGACCTTTGATCTGGAGGCGACGCTCGAGCGGGTGCTGCATGCCGAGGCCCCAATCGACGATCTGAATGTACTGCGCCGGGCGCTGGAGCGCGTGGACGAGGTGCTGTATCTGGCCGACAATGCCGGCGAGACGGTGTTCGATCGGGTGCTGATCGAGGCGCTGCCGGTCCCGGTGCGCTATGCCGTCAAGGCGGGCCCCGTGCTCAACGACGCGACGCGTGAAGAGGCCATCGCCGCCGGGCTGGATCAGGTCGCCGAGCTCATCGACACCGGCTGCGACGCCATGGGCGCGCCGCTTGGGCTCTGCTCGCCGGCCTTCCGCGAGCGCTTCGACCGCGCCCAACTGATCATCGCCAAGGGCCAGGCCAACTACGAGACGCTGAGCGGGGTCGATGCGCCCATCTGCTTCCTGCTGCAGGCCAAGTGCTCGGTGATCGCCGAGGACATCGGCGTCGCTCCGGGCAGTGTGATCATCCAGGCGAGCGAGGCGCTGCGTCGACGCTGAGGCTGCTGCCCCAACAGCCTTTGCTCTATGATGCGCGCTTATGTCAACCGGAGCCGTGCGATGGACCCCTTATCTCACAGTCGCTGCCAAGTGGCGGTCATTGGGTTTGAGCGCGCCACGCCCTGCAACGCGCTACCGAACGACGTCTGATCCGCTCCAGCAGCCATGGAAGCTCAATGAGGAGCGACTGACGTTTCATCCATCCGCTGCAAGGATTTCTCTGTCTCCCTGTTGATAAAAACCCGCCCGCTGAAACCGACGATCCAACATCTTTCGAATGACCGATCTCAAGCCGTCCTATGAAGCGCTGAGCGATGACGAGCGCCGTATCCTGCAAGTCCTCTCCGTCGTCTACGAGCCCATCAACCAGACGACCCTACAGCAGATTGTCAGAACCCTTGGCTGGAAGGACGCGCAGGGTAAGTCGCTCGCGGCCCTGGTGGCGGGCCCCCTGCGCCAGCGTTTGCTCAAGTCAGGTTGTCTCGTGGCAACCGAGAGCGGTTTGGTCTGCGCGCGCGAGCTCGCTGAGCCGCTGACACGAGAGACGGTGCGCGCGGGGTTATTCAATGAGATTGTGCGCGCCGGTGAGAAGGTCGTGAGCAGTCAGTCGGCATACCATGGGCAAAGCACTCATCCCGATCGGCAGGCGCGGCGCCTCCGGAATGCCCTGTACGCGGGGCGCGAGGA
Source organism: Lamprobacter sp. (assembly GCF_034860625.1). Classification (NCBI taxonomy): domain Bacteria; kingdom Pseudomonadati; phylum Pseudomonadota; class Gammaproteobacteria; order Chromatiales; family Chromatiaceae; genus Lamprobacter; species Lamprobacter sp. The sequence continues at coordinate 4,452 of NZ_JAYESN010000151.1, read as the reverse complement.
CGAGGTGCTGAGCCAGCTCGGCCTGCAGAACCACAAGCCCGGCGAGCGCATCCCTGACTGCTCCGGAGGACTGCTGAGCCAGATCTGCACCAGGTCGCTCGATCGCGCCTGGCTTGAGGGCCTCTCGCCCCGGCTGCGTGTGCTGGGCCTCGCCCCGACGCTGGTCGAGGCCGGCTACTGGCTGACAGTTCAGCCGGACTTGGAGTCGATCGCTCAGGAGATCCTGACCCCCTTGATTCCGGACTTTCCCGAGGTGTCCCTGGCGCTCGCCGAGCGTTACTTGCTCGATGGTCGCGCGGCAAAGGCGGCATCCATCCTGGCCGATCGAGCCGGTCAACACACGCTGTCACTGATCGGCTGGCTACACTTCATCCAGGGCCGCTACGGGGAGGCGCTCGCCGTCTTCGATCTGCTCCTGACCACGGAGCGAGGAGAGCCACGGCTCGACCGAGACCGCATCGGATCGGCGGATGGCCTGGGTGATCAGCCTCTACGGCGGCACGGCCCAGCTCGAGCCGCGCGAGCAGAAGCAGTCCAAGCGCGGCGGTTGGACGCAGGGGCGGCCCGTGGCCCTGTCGCGCTTGGCCGAATCGCCCGAGGAGTTCGACTATCTGAGCGACCAGGACCAGCGCATCGTCGCCGCCATCACCCAGGACTACGAGCCGGGCTGGTACGGTCGCTATGGCCGCACCTACTACAGTCTCGACTCCGATCGCGCCCTGCGTGCCGCCGAGGGACATCCCAGGATCTTTCGTCCGGGCGCCATGGACACCCCGATCGAACTCCTGTCCGCCGGCCCCGTCCTCGAGGTGCTTAAGCGCAAGGACGATATCTTGATACGCATCACGCCCTTTCCACCCGAGGGCTCGGACCTCCTGGTCCACGAGGACGGCCCGCAGCGCGTGCGGCTGATCCATTTCGACTCATCGCACCGGCGGATCAGCAAGCTCCTCGGCGAGAAGGGCCTGAAAGTCCCACCGAGCGGCAAGGATAAGGTCCTCGAGGGCATCGCGGCGGTCGCGCCGATGCTCAGCGTGCACTCAGCCATCGGTGGGACCGAGCGCATCGCCGAGACACGGGAGGCGGACCAGCGCCCCTATGTCCATCTCAATCCGCTTGATGAGGGGCTGACCATCGAGCTGTTCATGCAGCCCCTAGGCGAGCAGGGTCCGCGGCTGCATCCGGGCAAGGGGATGGCGACGCTCTTCGCTGATCTACAGGGGCGCGCCGTGCAGACCACGCGTGACCTCTCCGGGGAGCGGCGCGCGGCGCAATCGGTGCTCGACGCCTGCCCGGCACTGCCCGGGAACGACGGCTGGACCTGGACGCTGGAGACCACCGAGGAGGCGCTGACCGCGCTGGAGCAGCTGCACGGACTCGGCGACGACTTGGTGCTGCAATGGCCCGAGGGCAAGCGCATCGGCCTGACGCCCGAGGTCGACGCCAAGCGCATGCGCGTGAGCGTGGCCTCGCAGCGCGACTGGCTCGGACTCAAGGGCGAGCTGGGTCTGGAGGACGGGCGCGTGCTCGAGATGCAGCAGCTGCTGGATCTGGTCCAGGCCTCGCCGGGACGCTTCATCCGCCTGGGCGAGCGCGAGTACCTTTCGCTGAGCGACGCCCTGCGCAGGCGTCTGGAGAGCCTCGCGCGTCTGACCGACCGAGGCCGTTTCCATCCCCTGGCCGCCCCAGCGATCGACGAAAGTCTGGAGGGCATGAAGGTCAAGGGCCATGCCCAATGGCGCGCCGCCCTGGACCGTCTCGCCGAGGCCCGTCATCTGCAGCCCGAGCTGCCCTCGACCCTGCAAGCGGAGTTACGCGACTACCAGGTGGAAGGCTTCCGCTGGCTGGCGCGGCTCGCCCACTGGGGCGCCGGCGCCTGTCTGGCCGACGACATGGGGCTTGGCAAGACGCTGCAGTCACTCGCGCTCATCCTCGCGCGCGCGAGCGAGGGACCGACCCTGGTGCTAGCGCCCATGTCGGTCTGCGCCAACTGGATGGCGGAGGCGATGCGTTTCGCGCCCACGCTTGCGCCCAAGCGCTTCGGCGACGGCGACCGCGAGCGGATGCTGAGCGAGGCCGGCCCCTTCGATCTCATCGTCTGTAGCTACGGCCTGCTACAGACCGAGAGCGAGCGGCTCGCGGGCCTGAAGTGGACGACCGTGGTCGCGGACGAGGCGCAGGCCTTCAAGAACGCCATGACCAAGCGCTCGCAGGCGATCATGAAGCTCGACGCCGGCTTCCGCATGATCACCACCGGCACCCCGATCGAGAACCATCTCGGCGAGCTGTGGAACCTCTTCCGTTTCATCAACCCAGGACTGCTCGGGTCGTTGGAGAGCTTCAACCGGCGCTTCGCCACGCCGATCGAGCAGCAGCGCGACGCCGATGCACGCCAGCGTCTGCGTCAGCTGCTGCGGCCCTTCATCCTGCGCCGGCTGAAGAGCGACGTCCTCAGCGAACTGCCGCCGCGCACCGAGATCACGCTCGAACTGGAGCTAGGTCAGGCCGAGGCCGCGCTCTACGAGGCACTGCGCCGCCAGGCCATGGAGCGGCTCGAGTCCGAGGAGACCACGCAGGGCCAGAAGCGCATGCAGCTCCTCGCCGAGATCATGCGGCTGCGCCGCGCCTGCTGTCATCCCAAGCTAGCGCTGCCCGACAGCGAGCTGGCGAGCACCAAGCTCGACGCCTTCGGCGAGGTCCTCGACGACCTGCTCGACAACCGTCATAAGGCGCTGGTCTTCAGCCAGTTCGTTGATCATCTGAGCATTATCCGTGCGTATCTCGACGGCCGCGGCGTCCGCTATCAGTATCTCGACGGCTCCACCTCGGAGGCCAAGCGCAAGGCCGCGGTCGCCGCCTTCCAGGCGGGTGAGGGTGACCTCTTCCTGATCAGCCTACGCGCCGGCGGGGCCGGTCTGAATCTGACCGCCGCCGACTATGTCATCCACATGGACCCCTGGTGGAATCCGGCGGTCGAGGACCAGGCGAGCGATCGCGCGCACCGCATCGGCCAGGAGCGTCCCGTCACCATCTACCGGCTGGTCACCAAAGGCACCATCGAGGAAAAGATCCTGGCGCTGCATGCAAGCAAGCGCGACCTGGCGAATGATCTGTTGGAAGGCACGGGCGAAGGCGGTCGCCTCGATTACGAGGAGATGTTGGCCCTGATCCGCGAGCCCGTGGTCTAGAACACCGGCTCCAGTCGCGGGACTGTCGACGCATTGCTCACTGGACGAGGTTGCCGAGCATTTCGAGCACTGGCGCCAACGTAAGCGCCCCAGGGAACGGATTCCTGAAGCGCTCTGGATCGAGGCCATCGCGCTGGTTGAGCGCGACGGGTTCTCCCGGGTGACCCGCCGGCTGCGGCTCAAGCGCGGCGATCTTAAACGCCATCGCGAGCTCCTCAGCCATGAGCAGCGCCCCAACGAACCCGCAGCGACCTTTGTCGAACTCAGGCCCGCAGCGATGACCCCGCCACCTGCCTACAGGCCAGCCGCGTTAGAGCTGATCCGTCCCGACGGGCTGCGCCTGCGCATCGAGCCCGGTGACGGGATCAACGCGCAGGCCGTGCTGGATCGGTTTCTGGGGCTCGGCGGATGATCCAGCTGACCTTGCTCGGCCAGCGCGATCAGCCGCTCGACCTCCTCGGCCGCCCAACTCATGTTCACCTTCGTCGATTATCCTGCTTTACAGGATGTGACCGGCGCGGGCTGGAGTTGTGTGCAACGAGATACCTTTAGATCGGGTCTAGGTTCGGACTCTGGCAAAAAAGGTAGACAAATACAGAGAACAGTCTTAATCCCCTTTAGATCGGGTCTAGGTTCGGACCACTGCGGAAGGGCATGGTTGAATCGCAATCGGGTCTTAATCCCCTTTAGATCGGGTCTAGGTTCGGACGCGCTCAGAGGAGCCGGATGTTCAGCTCCCGCGGTCTTAATCCCCTTTAGATCGGGTCTAGGTTCGGACAGATCGAAGAAGCCAAGCCAGCCGTCGAGTTCCATGTCTTAATCCCCTTTAGATCGGGTCTAGGTTCGGACCTAAGGATTATCGCAAGGCTCGCGACCTCGCGAAGTCTTAATCCCCTTTAGATCGGGTCTAGGTTCGGACGGGCTGATCGAGATAGACCGCCCGGTTCACGACAGTCTTAATCCCCTTTAGATCGGGTCTAGGTTCGGACCTGGAGAACGACATGAGCGTCACTAGCAAGAGGGTCTTAATCCCCTTTAGATCGGGTCTAGGTTCGGACGAGACTTCAAGCTTTAATGGCTATTAAGCCATTGTCTTAATCCCCTTTAGATCGGGTCTAGGTTCGGACGAGACGATCTTGATGTCGTGCTCCAGTCTGCCACGTCTTAATCCCCTTTAGATCGGGTCTAGGTTCGGACGCTCAACCTATGCGCAGAATATAACGAGGTATAAGTCTTAATCCCCTTTAGATCGGGTCTAGGTTCG
>NZ_JAYESN010000150.1:0-8632 GCF_034860625.1 Lamprobacter sp. | reverse complement strand
TGCGCTTCGACTTCTCCGCGGTCAGCTCCACCCCGGCGGAGGTGCGCGAGTCGTTCGAGGCCCATACCCGGATCTTGTTGATCGACTTCCTCGATCGGCATGCCGCGCGCATCCCAGCGGACAGCGCCCAAGCGATCTTGAGCGAGCCCACCAACGCCCGGCGCCTCGAGCGGCTGAACAGCGAATCGCGCAAGCTCGGTCTCTCGCTCTATCTCTTCATCGACGAATACGACCACTTCGCCAACAACATCCTGGTCAACGCCGGGCGCGAGGCCTACCGCGAGCTGACCCACAGCAGCGGCTTATTTCGCGACTTCTTTGCCCTGCTCAAGGAGGCCGTCGGGCGCACTGGCGGCGGCTTGGCGCGGCTGTTCATCACCGGGGTCTCGCCGATCACGCTCGATGATGTCACTAGTGGCTTCAACATCGGCACCTCGATCAGCCTGGAGCCTGAGTTCAATGCGCTCCTGGGCTTCACTCATGCCGAGCTGGAACAGCTGTTCGCCGATTTCGGGCAGGACTTCAGCGCCCATCGCGCCGTCGTCGATGAGTGGTACAACCACTATCACTTCAACGCGGCCTGCGATGTACCGGTCGTCAACAGTGACATGGCGCTCTACTATCTGCGCGCGCTGGTGCGCCGGAACCAGCCGCCCGACGACCTGATCGACCACAACGTGCGCATCGACTACGGCAAGCTGCGCCATCTGGTGCAGATCGACCGCCAGCTCACCGATCGCCAGCTCACCGATCGCCAGCTCACCGATCGCGAGCGCGCTGATGCCGACGCAGTCACCGCCACCTCTCGTCTGAACGGCAACTTCTCGCGGCTGCGCGCGATCATCGAGCGCGGCGAGGAGGTCAGCCCGATCCAGACCAGCTTCCCGGCCGAAGGGCTGCTGCACCAGGACAACTTCGTCTCGCTGCTCTACTACCTCGGCCTGCTCAGCTTTGCCGGCGAGCGTGAGGGCCGGCCGCTGCTCAAGATCCCCAACCGCACCGTGCGCCAGCTCATGTACGGCTATCTGCGCGCGGCCTATGACGAGGTTGGCGTGTTCCGCCCCAGCACCTATGAGATCGCCGATCGGCTCAACAAGATGGCCTACCGCGGCCAATGGGAAGGCTTCTTCGACTATCTGGCCGAGGAGATCGCCCAGCAGCAGGCCAGCGTGCGTGACTTTCTGCAAGGCGAGAAGATGCTGCAGGGCTTCCTGCTCGCCTGGCTCAATCTCTCACCCTATTTCCGCGTCTTCTCCGAGGCCGAGCAGGGCGGCGGTTTCGTCGATCTTTACCTGGCGCCGTTCTACTTCCGCTACCCGGACATGCGCCATGCCTACCTGATCGAGCTAAAATACCTCAGCCGCTCGGACGACACGCCCGCCAAGCGCGCGCAGCTCATCGCCGACGCCCGCGCCCAGCTGCACCGTTATGCCGGCGATCGGCGCATCGCTGCCGAGCTCGGCGAGGCGACCCTGCACCCGATCCTGCTGCTCTACAGCGGCTGGGAGCTGGTGCATCGGGAGGCGGTGGCGGGCTAGTCATACAAACCGGCCCCGCTAGACAAGCTGTTGCAGCCAAGCTGTTGCAGCTGTGCAAAAAATTGGACCTCGCTCAGCAAGGCTTCGCCTAAGCCGACACCCTGAGATAACCTGGATGCATTGTGCTTGGCTGCCCTGGTTGCTACCAGATCTCGTCGACGCCAATGCGCAGACTCGGCAGCAGCAGCGGCGCCACGACCTCGCCCGGGCCGGGTCGCAGGACCAGCCGATAATCATCAATGCCGGGCTCCCGATACAGCTCCAGGCGCCGATGCTGGAGGTCGACCAGCCAGACCTCGGGGACCCCGTGAGCCGCATACAGAGGCACCTTGACCTCGCGGTCGTAACGCAGCGAGCTATCGCAGATCTCGATCACCAACAGCGTATCGGTTGGCGTGGGATGCGCGCTTGCGTAGAAATCATCGCGCGGGCGTAACAGCATCAGATCCGGCTCGGGCTCCGAACGGGGCTGCAGCGTCAGCGGATTCTGCACCGACACCAGCGCATCGTCCCCGGCTCGCAAGGTCAACAGTCGGTTCAGGCGATTATTCTTTCCAGCATGATCAGGCTTGATCGGTGGCATGGCACGCAGCGCTCCGTCAATCAGTTCGACGCGGTCGTCTTCATCGAAGATGCCAGCGCGGATCATCTGATGGTAAGCATCCACGCTCAAGGGAAAGATCGGACGCGTCTCTGCGACGAGGGGTTCAGCGTCGACAACAGGCATGGTAGATCTGCTCCGGTCGATAGGAAACGGGCGATCGCGGCAGTGGCCGGGACTAAGCATCTATGTGTGTGAGCCCAGAAGTCAAGGAAAGCGTGACACGCTTGAAGTATTACTCAAGGCGTAATAGCATGCAGCATGATTAAGTCATTTCGCTGCAAGGCCACCGCCAAGCTGTTTGCCGGCCAGTCGCCGCGCTCGTTTCGCGCGTTCCAGCGGGTCGCGGAGCGCAAGCTCGTCCAACTGCATGCCGCGACAACGCTCGACTTCCTTCGCAGTCCGCCCGGGAATCGTCTGGAAGCGCTGAGTGGTGGCCGGGCGGGACAGCACAGCATCCGCATCAACGAGCAGTGGCGACTGTGCTTTGTCTGGCGAGACGGCGATGCGTTTGATGTCGAGATCGTTGATTATCACTGAGGAGACCCAGCCATGACACCCACCAACGGTATGCGCCCGGTGCATCCGGGTGAGATTTTGCGCGAGGACTTCCTCGACCCCTTGGATCTGAGCGTGAACGCCCTGGCCGTAGCGCTGCGCGTGCCGGCGACGCGACTGCATGAGATCGTCAAGGAGCGCCGCGCCATCTCGCCTGATACGGCGCTGCGCCTGGCGCGCTACTTCGGCGGCGATGCGCAGTCGTGGCTCAATCTGCAATCCAGCTTCGATCTGCGCCGTGCGGAGCTGGAGTTGCGTGCGGCGATCGAGCGCGAGGTCATCCCGCGTGAGGCGGCTTGAGACCTTGATTGCAACACCTAGTTGGCAGCGCTGACCTTGGTATCCTTCGCCAGTCGATCCTCCCTCAGCCGACCCGGAGCACGGCAACCATGAGCGCAACCGACCCACCCTGGCGCATCCCCTACGGCGTGGCGGATTTCATCAAGTTGCGCGAGCGGGGACATTATTACGTCGACAAGACCCACTACCTGCCGCTGCTCGAGCAGGCCGGGGAGTTCCTGTTCCTGATCCGCCCGCGCCGTTTCGGCAAGAGCCTGCTGCAATCGATGATGGAATGCTACTACGACGCCGACTGGGGCGAGCGCTTCGAGACGCTGTTCGCCGACACCTGGATCAAGGCGCAGCCAACACCCGAGCGCGGCCAATATCTGTGCCTGCGCTTTGACTTCTCCGCGGTCAGCTCCACCCCGGCGGAGGTGCGTGAATCCTTCGAGGCCCATACCCGGATCTTGTTGATCGACTTCCTCGATCGGCATGCCGCGCGCATCCCAGCCGACAGCGCCCAGGCGATCTTGAGCGAGCCCACCCATGCCCGGCGCCTCGAGCGGCTGATCAACGAATCGCGCAAGCTTGGGCTCTCGCTCTACCTCTTCATCGACGAATACGACAACTTCGCCAACAACATCCTGGTCAACGCCGGGCGCGAGGCCTACCGCGAGCTGACCCACAGCAGCGGCTTCTTTCGCGACTTCTTTGCCCTGCTCAAGGAGGCTGTCGGGCGCACCGGCGGTGGCTTGGCGCGGCTGTTCATCACCGGGGTCTCGCCGATCACGCTCGATGATGTGACCAGTGGCTTCAACATCGGGCGCAACATCAGCCTCGATCCGCGCTTCAATGCGCTGCTCGGCTTCACCCATGCCGAGCTGGAACAGCTGTTCGCCGATTTCGGGCAGGACTTCAGCGCCCATCGTGCCATCGTCGACGAGTGGTACAACCACTATCACTTCCACCAGGCCCGCCAGGCGCCTGTGGTCAACAGCGATATGGCACTGTACTACCTGCAATCCCTGGTCGATCTCGACCAGCCGCCCGACGACCTGATCGACCACAACGTGCGCATCGACTACGGCAAGCTGCGCCATCTGGTGCAGATCGACCGCCAGCTCGCCGATCGCCGTCTCGCCGATCGCCAGTTCACCGATCGCGAGCGTGCTGATGCCGATGCCGTCACCGCCACCTCCCGTCTCAACGGCAACTTCTCGCGGCTGCGCGCGATCATCGAGCGCGGCGAGGAGGTCAGCCCGATCCAGACCAGCTTCCCGGCCGAAGGGCTGCTGCGCCAGGACAACTTCGTCTCGCTGCTCTACTACCTCGGCCTGCTCAGCTTTGCCGGCGAGCGTGAGGGCCGGCCACTGCTCAAGATCCCCAACCGCACCGTGCGCCAGCTCATGTACGGCTACCTGCGCGCGGCCTATGACGAGGTCGGCGTGTTCCGCCCCAGCACCTATGAGATCGCCGATCGGCTCAACAAGATGGCCTACCGCGGCCAATGGGAAGGCTTCTTCGACTATCTGGCCGAGGAGATCGCCCAGCAGGCGAGCGTGCGTGACTTTCTGCAAGGCGAGAAGATGCTGCAGGGCTTCCTGCTCGCCTGGCTCAACCTCTCGCCCTATTTCCGCGTTTTCTCCGAGGCCGAGCAGGGCGGCGGTTTCGTCGATCTCTACCTGGCGCCGTTCTACTTCCGCTACCCGGACATGCGCCATGCCTACCTGATCGAGCTGAAATACCTCAGCCGCTCGGACGACACGCCCGCCAAGCGCGCGCAGCTCATCGCCGACGCCCGCGCCCAGCTACGCCGTTATGCCGGCGATCGACGCATCGCTGCCGAGCTCGGCGAGGCGACCCTGCACCCGATCCTGCTGCTCTACAGCGGCTGGGAGCTGGTGCACCGCGAGGCGGTGGCGAGCTAGGAACACAAACCGGCCCGGAGGTGGCCGGGCGGGACAGCACAGCATCCGCTTAACCTGCGATTGAGACTCGCGCACTGCCATGCAGATTGTTTGGACCGATTATTTCAAGTATCGCGTTAAGCTCAGGGGCTTTCGCCTGGAAAAAATCGAAGAGGTCTTGAGATACAGTACCGAAAGATACTATGACACCTCAACGGGTCGCTTGGTGGTGATCGGACAAGATGGCCGTATGATGATCATGATTCCCTATGAGAGAAGTGATCTTGATAGCGTGACGCCCATCACTGTTCACGCCACGACCAGGCAACAAATCAGCTATCGCTTAAAAAGTGGGAGATTTCAACATGAGTAACACAACCCTTCGGTATTTTGAAAAAGAAGATATTCTACATCTAAAGATTTCAGATGAAGACGAAACCAACAGCATTGAAATCAGCCCAAATATTACTGCTGAACTCAATGAACATAATGAGCTCATTGGGGTTGAAATCATTGGGGCGAGTGCGTTTTTGAGGGACTCGCTGCTTGAGTCCGTTCAAGCCAAGCTGTTGCAGCTGTCCCAAAAAGCAGCGTAGTCGACTGGTTCTCCCAGCTCAAAAGGGGGTAGACCCAACAGTCGCGTCGTGAAGTCCGAATCTTCAGGTCTGACGGGACCTTCGGTATTGAAGAAGAGCATGCGCTGCTCCGTCTTTCATTAAGGTAGCAACAGTGCTAGAACAGACCGCTGAGATCAAGCGCCGCTTCTGGCAGACAGAGAGGGAGGAGTGCTGAGAGATCCCTGGCCTGGCTGACACTGGCATAGCCCTTCGGCCCCGGATCGCGATAGATCCAAAGGGCTGTTCCGCTCAGATCGACGAGCCAGCTCTCCGGGATGCCGGCACACGCATAGAGTGGCAATTTCTTGTCGCGATCATAGCGCAACGAGGTCTCCGCGACCTCGATCAGCAGCAGCACATCCTCTGGTCTAGGATGGCGCTTGGCATAGAAGTCAGCGCGCGGGCGGAGCAGGGCGATATCGGGCTCGGGCTCAGAGAAATCGCTGAGTCGCAGCGGGTTTTGTGTTGCCAAAATGGCATCGGTCTCACTGAATGCACGGATGATTCGGTTGGCGATGCGGTTGACGGCACCGCCATGTGGGCTGCCAATCGGCGGTATATCGATGATCTCTCCATCAATCAGCTCGACGCGATCGTCTTCGCCGAGGATGTTGGCCTGCCCCATGTGCTCGTAGTCATCGGCGCTGAGGCGGTGGCGGTGATAGAGCGCTTCGGCAGTGGCGGACATGGTCAGCAATCACTCCTTCCGGCGCCGCTCTGCGCACATTCTTCAACATCGCTGACACCTGGTCGCTGACCACTGAGCAGGCCATGACCTTGCTTGGTCTGACCTCACGGAGCACCTTCTTCAAGTGGAAAGGTAACCCGGAAAGTGCCCGGTTGTCGCGCAACGCACTTGAGCGTTTGTCCTACATCTTCGGGATTTATAAGGCGCTTCAGCTTTTGCTGCCGAAGCCGGAATCTGCCGACGCATGTGTCAGAAAATCATACAAACTTTGGCTCTTTAGTGCTGCTGGGCTCTATAACGCTTTGATAAGTAATAAAATATATAAATGGCACGAGGTTTGCCTAATGAGTTTATCTTCAACTCTGTCGTTTCAACTTCTGTTAACCACTTAGAGTGGTATCAAGCGTCTGCTAAGGAGTAACACATGATCCGCCTCAACACTAGCATCAAGAAAAAGACTCATCAGGCCAGTACAACAGTAGGCGGCACTTCTATATCAGCACTGGGCTCAACCGCGTTCGCACTGCTCTTGAGCACAACGGGAGCCCTTGCCGATCCCGTGACGGTTGACGAGTATATCAATAAGTCCCAGCTCGGGGATGTTGAGATCCAATTCCCTTCTATAAATGACGGTCTCTTCATAGAAGGCTATGACTCGGTCCAAATCTCTTTTTACAATAATAGTGCCAGGGTTTACGCAGGCGCTTTAGGGGGCAATGCACAAGCTGTTGACAATAACCCGTTCGACCCCGCAGCCCTTTATCGCAGTTCAGACGATGTCATCTTCTACTGTGTTGATCTCTTCAACGATCTATTGATGAATAAGGGATTCAAGGAATATGTCGTGCTTCCCGTCGATGGTGATACCCAGGTAACGTCCAATGAAGGCAGTGAAACAGTTACCCGTAATTTTGGCAAGGTTTTGGAATTTCTTGGGGCACTCAATTCGGTGCTCCAAACCGAGCACGCACTCACGCATGGTGATCAGAATTGGCTTAACCCCACGGAAAGTTGGATGAGTGGCGCAATTCAGCTGGGTATCTGGGAGAGTCTCTACGATGAAACGATGAATATCTTTGACGGTAATTTCAAGGTTTCTGAAACCGGAGGGGTTAATAAACAATTAGATCCTAGTGGGGTCACGCTACTTAATTTAACCTTTGCCCAAATGCAGGATGAGAACAATAACTCGCTGAGCGGCAGTAAAGTCCTTTGGTTTCAATCAGAGAATGGCCAAGATTTATTAGCAGACCCGGTCCAAGTACCAACGCCCGGATCTGTTGTGTTGTTCTTAGGTGGTCTCCTTTTGCTCGCGAGTGTCAGTCGACGTCGTAGCCCTATAAACTGATTCACGACTGCGAACAACGTGCTGGGGGGTGATCAGCGTCAGCAAGCATCTGCAGGGCGATAAGCTTCAGCGAGGCCGACCTTGAGCTGCTGGAGCTGTTCGCCTTGTTCGTTGGCAAGTCGATGCGCATCCTGCAGATGTCGCAGGTGCTTGATCAGCGCGAAGCAAGTGGTGGCGGGACGATCAACCCTGACCCAGCCCGGATTGCCAAGATCGTGGCGAATTTTCCCGGCCGAAGCGGATAAAGTCCTTGGATGACAATAGGGTAGGAACAGTATCAGATGCGCCCTACACTCGCAGCCGAACTCCGCTCTTATAAGATTGAATGAGAGGTAGAGCCATGTCCGTGCAGCCGGTTCCACAGATCACCTTTGATGATTGGCTGCGGGGTGAGCGAGCAGCCATGGAGGGGCGCAGCGAATATGTCGCCGGCGAGGTCTTTGCCATGGCCGGCGGCTCGGAGGAGCACAATCTGATCGTGACCAATGTCGTCGGCGAACTGCGGGCACAGCTCAAGCGGCAGCCGTGCCGCGTCTATCCCAGCGACATGAAGGTCCGGATCAGCTCCGCCGAGGTCGGTGCCTATCCGGATGTCATGGTGATTTGCGGAGATCGCGCGTTCTACGATGACCGACGTGATGTAGTGACCAATCCACAGCTGATCGTCGAGGTGTTGTCGGAGTCCACCGAAGCCTACGATCGCGGACAGAAGTTTGCCCATTACCGCGCGCTAGAGAGCCTTGAGGCCTATCTACTGATTGCTCAGAATCGTGTCTGTGTTGACCTCTACCTCCGTCAAGACGACGGCAGTTGGAACCTGCGCAGCTATGCTCATCTCAACGATGTCGTCGAGCTGCCAATGATCCACGCGCATCTGGAGCTGAGCGAGGTCTACGACAAATTGGACCTCGCCTCACCCCCGAGGCCGCCTAGTGTGCAAGACGCCCGGCAGCCACTACCCTAGAGACCAACCATGGCGAGACTTGTTGTTGAACAATTGATCGGCGTGTCGACGCTGATCGAGCAGAAGCCGAACCTAGAGGAAGGCCTACGCGACCTTGCCGGGCTGACGGCGCGCTCGATCGGGGCAGGA
>NZ_JAYESN010000149.1:0-8675 GCF_034860625.1 Lamprobacter sp. | reverse complement strand
TGGGCAATCTGCCCGTCGGTGAGCAGGCCCAGGGTCCACTGCGAGCGCCCATTGTAGAGCAGGATCGGCAGCAGTCCCTTGGCCGGCGTGGTGACCTGGATCTTGATCAGATGCTGATAGAAGCAGGCTACCACACCGCCGGATCAAATCCTTCAGGGTTGCGAACATCGACCTGTTCGCCCGTTTGGCTCAGCACATAGAGCCCCCGCGCTGCTGCGTACTGGGCTACTTCGTCGCCGACCACCATCCCTGCCACCGCCCCCATGACGCGATAGTCTTGGTAGATGGGCAAGACCTGCTTGAGCGTTGCCAGACGGAGCAGATGGGCGTCGATGTGGTCCTCGATCAACTTGCTTTTGCATTCGACCGCCACTAACGCCCCGTCGTTGACCACCAACAGATCGATCTCCAGCGCGACACCGTCGCGCTTGGCGGCGACCCCAGGATAGACGACATGCACATCGAGCCCCTGTTGACGGAACAGGCGCACCACGGCAGGCGCCACCATGTGCTCAACGAACTCGCCGAGGCGATTGCCAATATCGCCTAGGTTCTTCGAAAGCTGTTTGACCAGACGGTCGGTGTCCTGAAGCCTGCGGTCAGTCTCCTGAAACTTGCGGTCAGTGTCCTGAAACTTGCGGTCAGTCTCCTGCTGCGAGCGCAAGAGTTCTTTGATTTGCAGATCGTTTTCCCGAAACAGATTGAGGATTTCTTCATAGGTCACAGACATCATGGATGCTCCAAAGTGAGGTGGCGGCTCCGAGGGGATTGAGCCTCTTCGGCGATCCCTGATTTCCTGGGTCACTTCCCCTACAAGGCCTCCAACAGCGCCTGAGCATAAACCGCGCGGACGCTTTGATAGACCACTAGCCGTTGCTGCAGGCGCTGCATCGCTTGCTCACACAAGCGCAGGTCGGCGAGCTGCTGCCGGGCGGCGTCGGACAGATCGGCTAGGGCATAGTCGGTGCCCTCAAAGCTGACGCGATAGGCGGCCTCTTCCAGGATTTGATCAGTCGGTACAGCAGGCGGCTCTGACGGCATGAGCGCCTGCTCCGCTTGGGTATCGAGCACCATACCGCTCAGTGCCGTCGGCTCCTCGACGGCGGTCAGATTCACCACCGCCGGCGCAGGCCGCGTGACCTGTTCGACACCCTGCAAAAATCCGCGCCAGAGTGTCACCGACAGCCACAGCAATGGCCCGAACGGGACCAGTAGCAGCGGGGCGAAATAGACAAACAAGGCTAACCAGCGCGGGTACGCTTGAAAGACACCGAGCAGCGTCAGCATGAAGACGGTGGCGAGCACCAGCAGCGGCACCCCATAGACTACCAGCGCGGACTCGCTCGGACGGCGGCGGGGCAAGTACAGGGTGTCGTCGTCGCGCAGCCAGGCCTCGGCGAAGGCGCGGGCGATTTCGTCGATGCTGAAGCCACGGCGCAGCAGGGCCTTGAGCTGACCGCGATCAGCGCGGGTGCGTGCCCGGGGATCGACACCGATGAGATTGCGCTTGAGCATGGGCGCGGCCAGCGCCACGAAGGCCTCGCCGCCGCCGCTTTGCGCCAGCAACTGCTGTTTCAGCTCCTGTTGCTCGAGCCAGGGGGTCAGCTCTGGTAGTTCGCTCAGCGGCACCTTGCGGCCGCCTTTGTGCCTATCGCTTGCGCTCATGGGTTGCTGACTTGGTTCTCCTCGGGCGCATAGCGCATGTTGGGCAGGTTCAGCCGCGCGACCAGGTTGGGGCTGTCGAAATAATCCCGTGCCCGCAGCCCAAACAATGGCCAGGCCAGATAGCTGAACTGGAGATAGACGCGCGTGTCGCTTCCCAGGCTGAGCGTGTCGCGGTACGCTCCAGGGTGCAGGAAGATCACCACCGGCACCACGCGCTCGGTGTGGTACAGCTCGGCCAGATCCAGGCTGTAGTGCGCCAGGCGGTGGATCGAGAAGCGCTTGGGCTCGGTTTCTTCCTCGAAGACAAACAGCAGCGCCTGGCGGCGGCCATCGGGCCATTCAAGCAGTAAGGGCACGTCTAGCTCACGAAAGCGATCACCCAAGCGCTCCTTGAGTTGCTCCTCGCGCAGCGGCAGGATGCGCACGCCTTCATCAAGCTGCGCGGCTTCGCTGGCGGCGGCAAACTCAATAGACTGGCGTGGATAGTCGAGGATGAGATTCTTGAAGTTCTGGTCGTGGCTCATTGAGCCCTCCTGGCAGCGCGCGCCAGTGTCCGCCATCCGGGGACCGGCGCTCATGGGGTGAGTCTAGCCGATCGCGTCTCAGTAGGCACCCGCACCGGCCGGGCTCTGCCAGACTCCATCAGCCCCGGCGCTAGGGTCTTCGCGCGCCATGAGGTCAACGGTTTCGGCACAGCGATCGTTAACGTGGTCCGTCCCTCATAATCCTCTCATGATGCAGCACCCGCTGCCGGGCAGCCCCTGGTGGCTGGGTGCTGTCGGTGGCCATGGAGCGAGTGTCGCCGATGCATCGGCGCCGGCTACTCCCACACCCCCAGTCGTTTATACAGAGGTAAGGTGGTTTCCAGAAACTCCTGGGCCTGTTTCACCGCTTCGGCCTGTACCTGAGCAGGCTCAGTGAGCGGCTGACCGTCCTTGACCAGTTGCCGTCCGATCGCACTCAGTTGCTTTGCCAACGCCTGCCCCATGGCCTCCGGGGTGGCAGGGGTGTGTTCAGCCAGCGCGTTGAGGAGCATGAGCGACGGCGTGCCGGCGGCTATCCCACAGGCCGTATTGGCGCTGGCCAGCTCCGTGTACGGCGCCCCCTGCGCGGCAGCTCGCGCAACCACTTGATTGAACGCAAGCGCCTTGCGCGTCTCCGCTTGCGGGGCCTCGATGCCGACACTGCCGTTATGCAGTAGCAGGGTCAAGGCCTGGATGGTACTCGTTGGGGTCTGCCCCAATTCAGCCACGCTTTTCGGTCCATCGGCCAGCGCATCGATGATCGGTTGGTAGATCTCCGGTTTGGCATTCACCTCGCCAAAAGTCGTTTTGAACTGATAGTCTTTTGGCGGTTTGATGAGCACAAACCGGGATTGCAACAGCCCCTGATTCTGGTTCGCCGTCCAGGGCTTATACAGACCTCGTTGGAATAGATCCCTTCGGAAGGCCTGGTTGATCAGGCAATCAATCAGCTCCTGAGAAAAGGTCGGATCATCATACGCCATCACCAGAGCGCGCATCTGCTCCGGCAGCAAGGTGGGCAGATAATTCTCCGGCAGGGTCGCGGAACCGGCAAAGGACAGCTTGGCCCTCTCCATCTCGGCGCAGACCTGCGAAAACCACAGCGGATGCCAGTTCTCATGCAGGTATTCCTGAATCAGATAGCTTTTGTCCTTCTTGACAGTCTCTTCCATGCGCTTCGCCAGCTGTGGCAGGGCGTTGAACAATGCCGCACCGCTGCTGCTCAATTGATCCATGAAGGCAAAGCCTTGGTCGATCGCGGGGAGGGGGCTGAGTCCTCGTGCGATCTGGTGCCGCTGTAACAATTTCTGCAATGGCAGTGCGGAAATCCACCCCGGCATGGCGTTATAGCTCACATACGCCAGTGCGCCGGATAATAACGCCTGATCCAGACAGGAACAGATTGCTCCGCGCAGAGTCTCCGAGACCCAGGAATAGATCCCGTGCAGCACCACAAAATGAAACTGGCCATAGGGCCAGTTCCGGGACAACGCCATGAAATCGGCTTCTTCAAAGCGGACATTCGTTAACCCGGCGGCGGCGGCCAAATCTCTGGCATGGGCGATGTGCTGCGGATTAAAATCAACACCGACAAAGTCCGAGTCGGGGTAGAGTGCGGCAATAAGATTGAGTCCAAAGCCTTGTCCGCAACCCAGCTCCAGGTAGCGAAACTTGCTGGTCTGCGGGGCCTTAAAGCCTTTGATGCGCACCGCCCAGTCCATCCAGGCTGGTGTCGTCTCTTTATAAAATTGATAGGTATAACCGACGGCTGTATTGTATCCGTGAGACCAATGAGACATAGTGAGAGGTTCCTATGCAAACCCTGTTGCTGTTTGTTGAACGCTAGGCATCCCAATCGAAGCTGAGGCTGTCCTCGGTGCCGAAGAACACATGGGCATCGAGCGCGGGCTGGGCCTTGGCGTGGTGATCGGCAAGCTTGGCGTGGTACTCGGCGAGTTTACCGAGCAACGCGATGTGCTGCATCGAGAGCAGTTGGCAGTAGATCAGTGGCAGTGCGCCGGCTTGGCGCAGGGTCTCGAAGGGGACGGTCGGCAGCGCGCTGAGGGCGGCCTCGTCGATGCGGTGCAGACCTTGGACCGGGCGTTCACCGTCGGCGGTCTTGACGGTCAGCGGCCAGGGCTGGATCAGGGCGTGCTCAGCGAGCAGGGCGCAGAGGCGCTCGGTGCGCTGGCGGTCGGCGGCGACCTTCTCTAAGAAGTCCAGCACTTGGCGCACCGCCTCGGCGGGTTGGCCGTCGGCGTCGAAGAAGGGCTCACCTTCATCGGAGTCCGGATCATCGATCAGCAGGCCGCTGTCATCGTCGACGCAGAGCACGAGTTGGTCGTTGTCGGCTTGCGCGAGGGCAAAGGGATAACCGCGATAGGCAGCGGGAATGTAGCCGCCGAGCCAGCGCCCATCCGGGGCGACGAACAGGTTCTGGCCCGGTTGCAAGCCTTGTACGGCGGCGGGGATGAAGTAGTCTTGTTGACGGATGAACGCGATCGGTAGGCTGTGGCAGGCTTTGGCCAGTTCCTGGGCGACCAGGGGCACGATGGCCTCAGTGGCGGCGAAGCGGTCGTGGTCGAAAGGCTTCCAGCGCCGGTGGGCAAAGTCGGTGTGGGTGATGGGTTGATAATGGGGCATCGCGGGACTCCGAGCATAGGTTGAGCCCAGTCTACGGGGAGGATGCCGATGACAAAACCCCGCCCCGAGGGTTTGGGAGCGGGGTTGTAAGCGTTCTTGCCCTGAGGTTGAGGGGGTGAGCTAGTGTCGTACCGTGGCCACTCTAACCATCCTAACCTTGCTAACGCCTTTAATTCATTGCAGCAGAATATATTTTCGAAGAACGATGATGAACTATTTGCCCTTCGCGCTCAACAAACGGCCTTTTTGAAAGATAAAGGTTACCCTCCGTATCTTGAAAAAACAATGCAATATATCCTTCGTCATCTGGTGTATGCAATTCTCCAAAAAGAGAAGTAATGCGATCACCGTAAGCATCTACCAGCTTCTTCTCAACTTGCTGTCTATTCGCGTACGGTCCGGTGACTTGAAAGTGCTCTTCGGATTTTGGAGATATCGTTTCTTTTCCGTGATCTGGCGTTAAAAAACTTTTTGTTCTAAGGTCATAAATATAAGGTTCAAGGTGACAACCGATCTTATCGGACGTCGAGTTTTTGACAACAACAACAATAAACACGTCTTCTTTTTTGACAGCCTGGATCTTCTTTAGCTTTTCATCATCGTTCAAATCATTGTCCGCTTGAATATATTCAACGAGTGACTCAACAGAGACCCTCTGAGCACCCGGCAAAAGATAAGGGGCTAGGGCATTAAGGCCTTGCTTCTTCAACAGACGAATCTCTTCAAGATTCTGCAATCGCAACTGACGCGTTTCGTAGCTATACCATGCTGCAGTTGCCACCAATGCAAACTGCACAAGCACTGCTGCAATATCCAGTGATAGCATATTCATATTAACAGACCTCAGATAATGAAAAACCCCGCCCCGAGGACTCGGAGCGGGGTTGTCTAGGGGGCAGTGCGTTTCTACCCTAGGGTTTAGCAGGGATGGGCTTCGCTAGCGCTCGACCCATATTACCTTGCTACGCAGTGATAAAAAGATCAGCAACAACACCACCTGTTGCGTCAACTGGCGTACCTGTAAGCTGAATCAGCATATCGGTTTCGCCAACAAAGGTAGCACTGGCGCTGTTATCAACTACGACATACTGATTACCACTAAAGCTAAACATATTGATGATGGAATTGGTACCACCATCACCAGCTACTGCTGTATTCAACGCGGTCATGAAGTCGGCATTCGTTGCTCCAGCAGCAGCCGCGACGTTAGCGCTTCCGATACCAGGAGTACCGTTAACGGCAGCAGTCAAGCCGATTTGATCGCTCTGAGCGACATTGAAATCAGCAATTGTGTCGATCAAAGCGATGATACCTGCGGCCGTGCCGGCAGTTATTGCTGCTGCCGTCGGAGAGCTATCGCTGTCCGCAGCATAAATAAAATCATCCGCACCAGCACCGCCAGTCAGGATATCAGCTCCCGCACCACCGGTGATCTCATCGGCACGACTGGTCCCAGTGATGGTGTCAGCCTTATCAGAGCCGGTGATCGTCAGGGTCCCCGCGAGACCAGGATCGAATGCGCTGGCGTTGATGGTGACACCATTCGTGGCCGTGGAATTCGACGCATCGATGGTCACTGCGTTCGTGCCGAGGCCCAGGTTGCCATCGATGGTCATCGACCTCACGTCAGCACTATCAGCCACGAGATCAATCTCGTCGTCGCCAGTGCCCGCATTCAGGGAGGCCGTGAAGGTCTCGCCGGTGACGGTGACGTCACTCATCGCCAAGTCGATCGCCTTGCTGCCGCCAGTGATGGAGAAGTCGTCTTCGACGGTCAATGCGCCGATCGTTGGTGCGGTATTGGCGCCGGTGACATCAAGGGTGATGGCTTTTGCACTGATTTCAGCGAGTGAGACATCGCCATCAATGTTGGCTGCGTCAATGATGACCTCACCCGTGGCTGCATTGGTATCGCCGATTTTTCCAACGGTGAGATTCCCCTGCAGATTGGTCGCGGTGATGGTGACATCGCGGAGGGTGTCGGCGGTGGCCGTGGAGATCGTACCCAGCTCGATATTGCCTTCGGCATTGCTGACATCAACCCTGACATCACGCGTGGCGTCGATCGCGACAGCAGTGGTGGCGCCCAAGGTACCGCCCAGGTTGCTCGCATCGATGGTCACATCACGACCAGTCAGCGTGCCAAGCTCTACGACCCCGCCCACATTGCTGACATCGACTGCGATGTGGCCGCGGGTGGCTGCGCCATTAGAGGTATCAATAGCGCCTAACGTGATCGCGCCGACCACATTCGCTGCATTGACGTTGATGGCGGTTCCCTTCGAATCCAGATCGCCGGTTAGCAGCGAGAGAGTCCCAGTCGCCTCATTGCTCGCCAACCCGCTGGCATTGAGGGTGATGCCAAAGGCATCGGTTGCCGAGTTATCCACAGCCCCAAACTCTGCCGAACCCGCGCCTGAGAGCGTAATCTCAGCAACGTCCGCCAGGGTGATTCCAGTGACATTCAGCAGCCCGCCGGTGCTCGCTGTCAGCGTTTGGAGACTATCGAGGCTGCCGGTCAGCGTCAGCCCAGCGGCGGAGTCGGTGTTCAGCTCAAGGAGTGCATCCGCCGTCAGCGCGAGCGTACTGTCATCCGTCGCGTTGGTCGTGGTCAAGGTCCCTTTGGTCGCCGACGCAACCGTTAACGCTGCATTTGTATCCAACGTCCCGGCCACATCGGCGTTAAATTCGGTGGCGCTGGCGGCCTTGATCGTCCCGTCGTACGCCATGCCCTCGGAGACGGTCAGGCTCAGCCCCGTGGCGTTCGCGAGTGTGACGTCAGTGTCGTTTTTATTGCCATCCGCTTCCGCCATCGCCGCGATGGTCGCCATGCCCGCGCGATCGGATGTGATGGTGGCGCTGTTAGTATTAGCACCCATCAGGTGATAGTTCAGATCGCCCGTGCCCATCTCGGTGAGTTGCAGCGTATGATCTAGGCCACTCATGGCCTCCACTGTCATCAAGCCGCTGATGCCTGCCGAGCCGGAGAATTGGAAATTGCCGCCGATAGCCCCAACCGCAACGGTTTCCACCCCCGTCATGGTGTAGGCCACCACGGAGGGAGTTCCTGTCCGGGTCAGCTCCAGCCGATCGGTTCCCGTGCCGCCGGTGATGGTGGCATCCGCCTGGATATTGGCGGCATCGGCGATGACGGTGACATCACCCTCGGAGGCGCCGGCATCGAGTGACGTCAGAAGGTCGCCCACGCCGTTGAGCTGCAGTGAGCCACCGGCGGCGACGTTGGCCGTGATCACTGCTGGATCGGTGTCGGTGCCAGTCGCCAAGGCTACGACATTGTCGCCGCTCGCGCTCAGCGCCAGGGTCTCGATGGCGTCGGCGGTGAGGGCCACGGCAGCTTCAGTAACCCCTTCAGCCTCAACGGTGCCGACGTTGTTCAGTTGCAGCGCCTGGGTGTTGTTGCCATCGGTCACGCCGGCGGCATAGGCGATCGTGAAGGTACCGCCAGTCTGGTCGTTCAGCGTCACCAGGGTCGGGATCGCTGCCAAGCTAGCCAGGTTGACGGTGTTCTCTTCATCGGCGTTGACGACGTAGCGCTCGACGCCTTCGACCTGGCTGGCGGTAAAGGTGCGGCTCAACGAGGCGTTGCTGGTCAGGTTGACCTGCTCGACATTCTTCATGGAGCCGGTGCCGGTAAAGCCGCCGAAGTCGTTCTGGACCTCGACGTTCAGGACGTCCTGGCCGCCGCCGCCGTCGATCTGATCCGCGGGGTTGAGGGTGCCTTGCGACACGATCACAGAGGACACGCCATTGATGGTGTCGTTGTACTCGGTGGTCTGATCGGCCGGATCGGTGGCCGTCGGCGTGAAGATGTCGGTACCTGTA
>NZ_JAYESN010000148.1:0-8700 GCF_034860625.1 Lamprobacter sp. | reverse complement strand
GAGGCCGCAGATCGATTCGTGGCGCTGATTCCAAAAGACGGACATGAAGGGATGTGGGTGTGAGGGTCAGGATTCGACCCGGAGCGGTCCTCGTCAAAGCTCCACCTACTCCGCCCCAATTGCTCCCGCCCGCAGGGCAGGATGCGCCCGAGCCGGCTGCCCCGTTGCATCGACGGCGTAGAGTTGAAAAATTCGCTTGGCCAGATCGAAGCCATGAGCTTGAACTGCTGGTCTTTCCTACGCTCTTCCATTCGTCAGGTACGCAATCTTAGTGCCAGGGTGGTTGCTCACCCCATCAGTGCTCGCACTGAGGGGCTCTCGAGAACCGGGCCGGAACTGGCCATTACTCTTGACCCTCAGATGCCAACAGGATTTCAAATACCGGAATAAGCATGAGCATGAGATCAAGAAAAAGCAGCAACTTGCTGGCATCTTCTCTAGTCCAAACCCTATCTCTTGCGCCATGCAGAACCGTGTGCCTGTTTAGTGCCACCGCATCTCGGGCGCTGGTAGCGTGCCCATAATATGCTCCTGCAAAGTGCAGGAATGATTCTAAGGCAACCCCAATCAACCGGAGATCCTGGTCGCTCAAGTCTTGCGCATTAGCTCCAGTCTTCTCAGCGAAGTCCCAGGCTCCATGCCCAGGCCGCAGCGATTCTAGACAAATACTGGCGTCTTGGAAGACTTTATTGATCTGGCCGACCCCTTTCCGCAAGTCTTCCGTATTCAGCATCTTCCGACAGACATAGTCTAGCAGAGGGAATATTCCTGTAATGCACGGATACCAGTATCCTTTGAGATACACAGCTCGAATTTCGTCAAGTTCTTGTTGGTGGCCAGAAAGGATGTCTGTAGATTTCCAGCGACCAAATAAACTTCTGCAAGAAAGCCGCACCAGCGTAACCATGGCCTCGTCAACGAATTTGGTCACCCGGGCAGTATCCATGCCATCTCGTGCCGAGGATCGTCTCAAGGACTCAACCCACATGCGCAGATAAAGCCAGCTCAGCGAGGGGAGGGCTGCTGTCCAGAACCAATACTTGTTATCAGAAAACGAAAGCACGAAGAACGGGAATGGCCATAGAAAAAGTTCTCGGAAGAAATCAGAGAACGCTAGATTGCTGTTTACATGAGTCGTGCGAGTGTACTTCGAGAGCGAATCGTATATCGATCGTGGGAAATCCTTTCGGGGGATATAGTCGGTCGGCTTGCGGGCGATCTTTCCGCGAAGGACTTCGAGATTTGCGACGAGTTCCTGTGGTGTGATTATGCCGCTATTCAAACTGCGATCCCTATATATATCTAATCAGAAGGCGTGCGCATTCTGAAATTTGCCGTCGACAATCATACGAATTCTCAGAATTGAAGGAGTACTGCCCCGAGTGGCAGTTGGTGGCGAAAGCTGGGCGCCGGATGGCACAAGTATCAACGTCCGCTTGCGACCCGTAGCAGACATAACGCCCTCGGTAACCCTGAATAACCAGCAGAACCAGCTCGTCGACAGCGCGCACGACGAAAGGTTATCCGACCACAGGAACAGCTAATTTTCGCTGCATCACCGGGTGCAACTATATGTTCTGCCGTCAAAGGAATCATGAGTAACTACATCCGTGATTTCTCAGATATGACTGCGCGACGTGATGAGTTCAGTCTTGATCCAGGTGTCCAATGCGTCCACTTGCACGAACTTGGTTGGTATACGGTAAGGCGGATGAACCATCCAGTAATACACGTTACGGCTCACGTAGAGTTCCACGTGCCTGAAGGTCTCGTCTTCCGATCCCGGCCACTTCAGCAACTCAAGCATCTTCGAACGGTTCTTATTGAGAAACTGCCTTCGACGCAGTATTCGACTGAACTGCCCAGACTTGTCGTCCTCCGTTTTGCCAAATATGCGGTCACGGAGTCGACGGCCATCTTTCAGTGTGTAGGGTGGCTGGTTGTACTTGCACTCCACCGTCACGAGCAAGTTTGCATCTGGCCAGTACGCGAAGACGTCAAAGTCACCAACGTCCTCGAACCTCTCGCCGCGGAATCTCCTGAAGAAATCGATGCCTCGCTGGACGAACGGAGTGTGCCGACGGAATATCTCCTCGGTGCGAAGCTCCAACCGCTTCTCGATACCCTCCTTGATCTCCCGAATGACTGGGTCAACATGGCGCCACCCGAAGTCCGCCGGGAGGTAGCCGTCCCGCACCGCCGACATCCAGTTGTGCATCGACCGGCTGGCCGCCTCCGCACCCCAACGTAAGTCTGTGCCGTCGACGACCAGCGGCCGGATCGCGTATCGATGGATTCTCTTACTGTGCTCCCAGTACGGGACATCGTCCTCATCGACATTCCTCCCGGAGAGCCTGCGGACGCCTGCCTCCGAGAGCGTAAGGAACGCCACGATCCTTTCGGCCTCTGCAAGCTCAAGCCCCTCAATGCTGTTGGCCAAGACTTGGGCGACACGGTCTGGGGTCGCGGCATAAGAAAGGGAGAGTTCATCGCCGAAGCCATACCTCTGAGCTTGTGACAGAACCGCGAGAGCGGTGATTAGGCTCTGCAGATCGAATCCCAGGTCGGCCGCGAAAGCACTCTTAAGCTTTTCTGAGGACAGAAAGCCCTCGGGCGCGCCCTCCACGGCATCTTCGCTGTTTGTTCCAAGCCCCAGCCGTGACTTCGCATACTCGCGGGCGAATTCCGCGTCTCGGTCGTCGGAGCCGGTCGAGTAGAACATCTCGGGAATGTAGAAATCGTCGATCACAACGCCACCAACGTCTATGCCGTTGTGGAGGACGTCGCTGGCTCCTGTAAGCACCATGTACCAATCAACCAGGCCAACCAACTCGCGCAAAACATCGCCAGTGACTTCCCCGATTCCTGTCGCCGGTAAGCTGACAGTCTTTTCGAGCAGATATCGATAGTGACGAGCTGCGGAGCCAAACTCTTTACGAGCTTTTTCAACGGCGTCTAATCTGTCGTAGTCCACATCATGAGCGAGGCTCTGACGGGCTCGTTGAATCCTCATTCTCTCGATAACCAGGAGCGCATCATGCTGCTCAATAAATGCCTGCAGCAGTTGATGCCTGTCTAGCGAGGCGAGTCGACTCTCGATGTGAAGACGCAAACGGGCGCTGGCAGGATCAATTCTGGCCTTGGCCTCGGAAAGCTCATAGCGCCCTGGAGTCAAACCGAGCGCCATGATTTCGGAAGCTAAATGCTTGCGGGCAAGCTTGTAGTCGGCGGGCAAGGGAATGATAGGTTCGACGTAGTCAGGGACATCGACCTTTCGGTCCATAACCTTTAGGTGGTAGCGAGCAGGCTCTGACGCTCTGTCGCGAAGCCGGTCTCCAAGACCGAGTGGTAACTCCAATCCACATGCAGCGTGGCAGCTTTCGAGCGTCTCCAATAAGCATCGAACTTCGAACGAGGCGTCTTTAGCCGCGTTTAGCCCTGCGAGCACTGCACGGGCGTCGACCTGGAGATGAAACAGGCCATTGCGAACCGCATCCTCTTCTGCTGAAGTCACAGCTCGCGCGAATCCCTCTATTGGAGGAGGAGATTCATTATCGCCAACAGAGCAGGAAGGGGCTAGCTCACAGATGAACAGGACATGCGGCAGTCGAAACAGCGGGATGTCCGCCATCAGCTTGCGGCAGCGGTAGGTGCAGTCCGCAAGGAGTTGGGCGAAGAGGTCGACCATGCGAGCATCATTGATCCGCAGGCCTTCAGAAACTTCCACCAGGGTTTGAATGGTGCAGAGGCCAGCTGATGTTGAGTACGCGACTGCCTTGTGATGGCGCGATTTGAGTTCAACAACGCCTTCGGTTCCTTGTGTCAGCCTCCAGCCAGCGGCGCCATCTGGAAATACGCTCGGTGCATACGACCAGAAGTCTACTAGCTCCTTGAAACGCCAGGAGGTTCCCCAGTGAGGGTCCAATCCGATAAGGTTGGGTGAAATCGCCCCTTCGACAAGTACGCCGTGTGTGTCCTTGAATGAAGCATACAAATCCGTTGGCCCGGTAGAGAAAGGGCTCAGCAATCGTCTCTGAGCGTCAACGAACTTCCAGTAGCGCTCCAATTCGCCAAGGTTACTCAGGCTATCGAAGATGGTGATGAAGTCCGCCAGCGGCAATAGGCGAGCGGGCCTCTCAGGCACGACGATGGAGCCGAATGCCGTGCCCGCCTGGGTGACCACAATGATGATGTGAAGCTCTTCGGCGCTTGGCCCTGTGGTTCCATCCTTGGACAACATGAGTCTGCGCCCATCTGCGAGACGGAAGTGAATCGGCACCCCGCAAGGGCCTTGCGATCCCTTAACAGCCGTTAGGCCAAGCCCGGTATTGAGCACCGGCGGCGCTTCCTGAGTTCTGAAGACAGCACGCTGGGCGCGGGAGCAATCCCCGCCCAGTACTGATCTCCACAACCAGGATGCCGCAACGATGCCCCACACCACCTCTCTCTTACGCCGCCCCGAAGTCGAACGCCGTATCGGCCGTTCCCGTGCCAGCGTCTATGCCGATATTGCCGCCGGCCTGCTGCCACGCCCGGTCAAGATCGGCCAACGCGCCGTCGCTTGGCCCAGCCATGAGATCGACGCCGTCATCAACGCCCTCACGGCCGGCGCGACACCCGAAGAGATGCACGCCCTCGTCAACCAACTGCACGCCGCGCGTGGTCAGTGACGGAGGTGGTCGCTATGACAAAGCCAGCCAGCAACGCTCAGTCGTCGTTCAACATCCCCTGGTTAGGGATCGATCGCAGCCCCGATGTGGACCCTGGCCACGCCTGGTCAGGTACCAACGGGGTGACACCATGACGGCCTGCCAAGGCTCCGCTCGCACGGATGCGACACCGTCTGAACAAGCAGCATCGGTCGCAGATGACCAAAGGTCCGTATTTTTCCGTGCTACCGGTGCTAACGGTGCTACCGCATTGAATCTGCTTAAGATTCCGAGTGCTACCTCGGGAGCACCTGAGGCGCGGCTGGTGCTACCTAACCCTCAGAACAGCGCTCGCTCCGATGCCGATGAGCAGGCGCACCGCCTCATCGCCAGTGCACCGCCGAGCCTGGATGTCTGTCCCTGTTGGCGGGTCTACCTCAAGTCCTGGCACGACGGCAAACGCCTGCGCCGCGCCGGGGTCTGGTACCACGCCGTACGAGAGGGCAAGGACGGTCAACGCAGCCGATCCGATGACTGGATCTGCAGTCCGCTGACCGTCGAGGCCATCTCAGTCGATGCGCGTGGTGAGGCCTTCGGGCGCCTGTTGCGCTTCCCGGATGTCCTGGGGCAGGTTCGTGAGTGGATCATGCCGATGCCGCTCTTGCGTGGCGAAGGCCTGGAACTGCGCGGCGCCTTATTGGCCAGAGGCCTGCTGTTTGAACCCACGCAGCGCCAACGTCTGGTGCAGTACCTGATGCACCAGGTGCCCAAGCGCCAGATCCTGCAAGTACCGACTCTGGGCTGGCACGAGGGGCGCTTCGTCTTGCCGGACACCGTGGTCGGTGGCGGCGAGATCCGCTTCGAGTCCGAGGCCACGCAACCGCTCGACTACGCCCAATCCGGGACCCTGGCGCAGTGGCGCGAGCAGGTCGCCGCTGCGGCGGTTGGGAATCTGGTGCTGTTGTTAGCCATCTCAGCCGCATTTGCTGGCCCACTGCTGGCCCTGATCCAGGCCGATCACGCCAGCCTGCACCTCTATGGCGACAGCAGCGGCGGCAAGAGCACCGCCCTCCGCGCAGCCGTCTCGGTCTGGGGCAGTCCGGCCATGCTGCGCAGTTGGCAGGCGACCGCGAACGGTATGGAGGCCGCGGCAGCCGAATCGAACGATACCCTACTTGCGCTCGATGAACTGGGCCAGGCCGATGGACGTGACGTCGGAGCGGTGATCTATCAGTTGGCCAATGGCCGCGGTAAAGGACGCGCCAACATTCAGGGCGGCACTCGACGACGCGCGCACTGGCGCACCGTGATCCTCTCCAGTGGCGAGCGCACCGTCAACGCCCACATGCAGGCCGATGGCGGACGCTATCAGGCGGGTCAGGCGGTGCGTCTGATCAATTTGCCGGCGGGGGAGCGCGCCTATGGGGCCTTTGATCAGATCCACGGTGCCGCGGACGGTGCCGCCTTTGCCGATGCCCTGAGTGCCGCGACTCAGCGTGTGCATGGCACGGCCGGACGCGCCTTTTTACACTGGCTGGTCGGTCAGCAGCAGGATCAGACCCTGTCCAGGGCCGTGCTGCATTTGATGGAGGGCATGTCGGTCACCCATGGACAGGCTGCACGCGTTGCCAAGCAGCTGGCCCTGATCGGCACCGCCGGTGAGTTGGCGACGGCGGCAGGCATCACCGGCTGGCCGGCGGGAATCGCGGCTGACGCGGTGCTGGATGCCTACCATCTCTGGCAGACTGAGCAGGGCAGCGGGCAGACCGAGGATCGGCAGATCCTGGAGTCGGTGCGCAGCTTCATCGAGCGCCATGGTGAGAGCCGCTTCGCACCGCGCCATGCGATCTCAGCACACCCGATCCGCGAGCGCGCCGGTTACACCGAGGAGGACCCAACCACTGGGCAGGTGACCTATCTCTTTCTGGCCAGTGGCCTGCGCGAGGCACTAGACGGGCAGGATCTGAAGCGAGGCTTGATCGCCCTGGCCAGGGCCGGCTGGCTGGTCAAGGGCCGCGGCGACAAGCATCGGCTGCAGCGCAAGATTCAGGGTAAGAATACCAATGTCTACGCGGTGTCGTTGCCGGATGACGTGCTCGATGACGCAGAAGCGAGCCAAGCATGACAGCCGGTCCGATTGCATTGGCTGACAGTCGATGCGAATCTACGCCAAGGCGCTAGACTAGACGACCTTCTAAAGGCATTACGGGTTTGCCGCATCGCGGAAACGCTTGCATAGGCGCTTGTCTGCAGCTAAAACGTCCGTTTTAGGTGGTGGATGCCGCACTGGCGGCTTAGGCTTGTTCTGGCTCCAAGGTTCACGCCATGCGCGGAACCTGCAATGCCGATGGTCGCACCACGATCGAGCGTTATCCAATAGGAGATCAGGCTTGAGCGAAGCAGGACGCTACAAGGCCAATTTCAGCAAAGGCGGGCTGATGTTGCCCGAGAGTCGGATCATCGCCACGCTGTTGTTGGAAGGCGTTGATGCCGAGCGCTGGGAACGCGCGATCACTGTCGACAATGTCCTCGCCAAGCGCTCGCCCTCAACCGCCCGAACCAAAGCCACGCTGATTCGGGCACGGCTGCGCACCCTGCCGGCTTCGATCTGGGGGTTGATCCGCGACGGCAGCCGCCCGGTGGCGACCCATACCCTGCTGGCCGCCACGGTCACCTACTCACCGCTGTTCGGCGACTTCCTTGATTTGGTCGTCCACGATCTTTATCGCCGTTTCGAGCCCAGCCTCAAGCCCGCGCATTGGGAGCAGTACCTCGCCGACTGCAAGACCCGCGATCCGCAGATGCCGGCGTGGAGCGAGTCGACGCGCACCACGCTGCGTACCCGCGCCTTCGGCATGCTGCGCGAGGCCGGCTATCTTTCTGCTGATCGCGCCTGCAGCCTGCAACCCTTGCCGATCGCCCCGGAGGTCATTCAGGCCTTGCGCGAGGCCGAGGAATGGTATGCACTGCGCTGCATCCAGCTCACCGATAGGGATACCACCGCATGAGCACCGACTTCGAGCAGCGCCTGAACCAGATCCTCGGGCGAATCACCGCCGATGACTTCCTCAAAGGCCGCGGCCTCGGCAACGAGATCCCGTTCTACGCCTTCGACTACCCGCCCGAGCAAGAGCTGGCGGTGCGCGAACATATCGCCTTCCTACTTGCGCAGGTCCCCAAGCAGCGTCCTGAACTGTGCATCGCGCATGTCAATCTGTTCTCCCTGATCATCGACACCCTCAAGGCGCGCGGTTTCTACGACAAGGCCCTGGCCAAACAGCGTCAGCAAGGTGATCAGGCGTTGCTCAAGGCCCTTGCCGCGCCGCTGGATGCTGGCAAGCTCGCGACAGCCCTGCTCGATCAGACCGAACCCGCCAACCAGGACGTCGTGCTGGTCTCCGGCATCGGCAGTGCCTACCCGCTGCTGCGCACCCACAATCTGCTCAACAACCTGCATGCCGGCATGGGCAGCACCCCGCTCGTACTATTCTACCCCGGCACCTACGATGGGCAGTCGCTGAGGCTATTCGGGCTGCTGCAGGATAGGCCTTATTACCGGGCGTTTAGGTTGGTGGGGGGGTGAGTTAAGAAGTTAAGAAGTGGGGAAGTGAAGAAGTGAAGAGGAGGGGGAAATCTCCCCCAAAGATCCGACTTCCCAACCCCCAACTTCCCGACTTCCTCACTTCCTAACTTCCTAACTTCTTCACTTCTTCACTTCCCCATGCTCATCAAGGACCTCTTCACCAAACCCGTCGATCGCCCCATCAACGGCGTCATCAAGGCCGATCAGGACGATGCTGCCTCGGTCTGGCAGGAGTTGGAGGAGTACGTCATCACCAAGGAGTTGGACACTCACTTCCGGCGCTTCTTCGACGCCTTCCTCAAGACCCTCGACAACAGTGGTGATCCGCAGATCCTTGGCCTGATCGGGGTCTGGATCTCGGGCTTCTTCGGCTCCGGCAAGTCGCACTTCCTCAAGATCCTGTCCTACCTGTTGGAGAACCGCGAGATCAGCTACAACGGTCAGACCCGCAGGGCGATCGACTTCTTT
>NZ_JAYESN010000147.1:0-8968 GCF_034860625.1 Lamprobacter sp. | reverse complement strand
GACTCCAATCCGGACGAACCCGCAGTCCTCGCCCTGGGACCGCGTACCATCACCGTGGCACCCGGCGCCAATGCCATCCTGGAACTGGCGATCGATCACCTCAATCGCATCGTCACCCCGTTCGAGCGACCCTCAGTGCGCACCGTCTCCGACCTCAGCACCGAGGTCGAGGGCAAGGTCGTCTATGTCGCTACCGCCAGTGAGGTTCCGGCGACGCTCTACATCAGCGCCGGCGATGCCTCAGGGACCACGATCGCGTTGACCCTGGCGCCACGCCGCGTCCCACCGCGCGAGATCCGTCTTCAGGTCCCCGGCTACCGAGCGGCCCAGACCTCGCCCAAGACCCCGGCACAGACCGCCCCGGCTCCGCAGCCCGAGCCTACCCCGGTTGCGCTGAGTCCGGCGCGCTCGGCTCTCTGGCAGCAGCCACTGCCGTATCTGCAGACCCTGACCGCGGCCCTGCGTGATCTGGCACGCGGTGAGGTGCCCGAGGGCTTTCGTCCTGGCTCCGTTCGGTCGGAGGATCGGCTGCGTTGTGAGGCTCACGGACTGCGGGCGTCGGATCTGGAGGTCCACAAAGGCGAACACCTGACACTCCTGAAGGCGACGCTGCGCTACAGCGGTCAGGAACCTCTCGGGATGACCCCGCACCACTGCCGCCCACGCGGCAACGCCGTGATTGCCGCTCAGGCGACCTGGCCCCGCACAGAGCTGCGTAACGGTGAGGAGACCCAACTCTTGCTCGCGTTGCGAACGGGTGAATCCGTTGTGCCGTTGCCTGCTGGTCCGGGGCTGACAGCGACCCAGCGATCGGAGGGCCGCCGATGACCCAACTCACCGACCATTGGGCCCAACTGAGCCCGAAAGCGCGCCGAGCACTGACCCTGAGCGCCGGCGGCGCGGTGATCGCCGGACTCGCCTGGCTGATGGCCACCGCGCCCGGCCAGCATCAGCCGGGTCAGGGCGAGCGCGAGCGCCTGGTGACCAATCTGCTCACCGACGTCGATCCTCGCGATCTGGGTATCGATGGTCTGGGCCGACGGCTGAAGCGCCTGGAAAGCGATGTACGCGGCATCGCCCACAACCTGGAGAAGGTTGGCCTGAGCGTCGCCGACGACAGCAGCCAGAGCCGGCTGGTGCAGACCCTGCGCAGCGAGCGCGAGGCGGAGTTGAAGACGCTGCGCACTGAGGTGCGGGGCTTGCGTGATGATCTGCAGACGCGTCTTGCCGAACGGGCTGATGCTGGCATCGCTGAGCCGTCGTCAGTCTCAATCACTGACGCCAACGCCGATGCCGGTCGCTTTACCCCACCCGCCGCTGGCGAACGAAACCGGCCAACAGTGGAGCCAACCGCACCACCGAGCCTCGATCAGCTGTTTCAGCCGCCAGCTGATCCCGGCATCGCTGCCGCCAACACACCCAAGACCCCCACCCGCAGCCTCAACATCCGCCGCGTCGCCGATGCCGATGCGCCGCCACCACCCACTCCCGAGGAGGCCGCCGAGGCCGCCGTCCCCGAGGTGCGTATCCCGGCCCGCAGCATCCTGCGCGGGGTGCTTTTATCTGGTCTCGACGCGCCGACCGGTCGTGCTGCGCGCCAGGACCCCTATCCGGCACTGCTGCGCCTGAAACACACCGCCATCCTCCCGAACCGCTACCGTGCCGATGTACGCGAGTGCTTCCTGCTGGTCGGCGGCTACGGGGACCTGGGCTCAGAGCGGGTCTATCTGCGCGCTGAATCGATCAACTGCGTGCGACACGATGGCCGCACCCTGGAGGTCGCGGTCGACGGCTATGCGGTCGGCGAGGACGGCAAGGTCGGCGTGCGTGGGCGCCTGGTCAACAAGCAGGGGCAGGTCATCGGTCAGGCGCTGCAGGTGAGCTTCCTGCAGGGCTTCAGCCAGCTGTTCTCGACCGTGCCCGCAGCAACAGTCGCCACCGGCAGCGGCGCGGTGCCGTTCCAGCAGGTGTTCTCCGGGGCGGCGATGCAGGGTGCCATGCTCTCGGGGACCGGCGAGGCCCTGGAGCGTCTGGCCGAGTACTACCTGGATATGGCCGAAAACCTGTTCCCGGTACTTGAGGTCGACGCTGGGCGTGGCATCGAGGTGATCCTCAATCGCGGTGTGGGGCTGAAACTGCCATGAGCGTCGCAAAAGCTGGCGATTTTGCGTTCCTTTCGCCGTCGCGCCGAGCCAGTTGGACGGGGCAAGCTGTGTCTCACCGATTCACTGCCTGGCGATTGATGCCCATGTCGCTCTCCCGCTGTCGTCCTTTCAACCTGTCCCGATCGACCCTGTCACTGTCTGCACTGGCGCTGGCCGTTGCGACCCAGGCGGCCCTCAGCGCGCCGCCGATGCCGCCAGCGCTGAGTGATCTCTCAGCGCGCATCCAGGCCTCACTCGAGCTGCCGGGGACCCGGGTGCAGATGCTCGACCTGGATGGCCAGGCGGTCTACCTCGCCGGTGGTGGGCGCTATGCCTTCACCGGTCCCGCATGGGATCTCTGGCACGGGGTCGAGCTGCAGGATGTGGCACAGGCCAGTGCCTTGGCCGGTCGGCTCGATCGGGATCGGCTGCCACTCGATGCGGTGGATTTGGGGGCCTTGCCGTTGAATGCCGACCTCCTGGCGGAGGACAGCCTCTGGGTCTTCGTCGATCCGCTGTATCCGGCGGGACGCGAGGTCTTGGCGGAACTGCGCGATACCGGCATCCCGGCCCAGGTCGTGCTGCTTCCGGTCGGTGGCCCGGAGTCGCTGGATCTGGCGCGGCGGCTGCGCTGTGCGCCCTCGGGCGAGGCCGCGCTGCGGGCGCTGATGGCGCGTGACTGGTCGGCCATCCCTGACGCTGTGACCGAGTGCGACACCCAGCCCTTGGTGCGGGCCTTGATCACGGCGCGTCTGCTCGGGGTCGAGCAGGTGCCGCTGCTGATCGCGCCGGATGGCCGGCTGCACCAGGGCGTCCCTGAGAATTTGGCTGCTTGGCTGGGGGAGGGCGATGCCGGATGAAGACTAGGGTTCTGCAACCTGTCTGCGCGCTGAGTCTGCTCTCAGCGGTGCTGGTGATCACCAGCGGCTGTGCCAGTCCACTGGGGCGTCCGCAGTTTGCCTGCGAGGGGCTGCCGAGCCGCCCGCTCTGTCTGTCGGTGACCGAGGTCTACCAACGCACCGAGGGTCAGGGGCCACCGCCGGCTGAGATGCTGACGAGAAAGGAGGGGCTGCGATGAGATCAGTCTTGTCTTCGTTCGCTGTGTTGTCTGGCAGCGCCCTGGTCCTGCTGCTGAGCGGTTGCAGCGGTTCGCTGCCAAAGGCGTTGCCCGAGGCGGTGCCTTCGACCAGGCCGGATACCCTGACCGCGCTGCAGGCACCGCAATCGATGTTGCCAGAGCAATCGCAGTCAGGTGCTTCTGCCAGCCGGATGCCCCGTCAAGCTTCGCTCGCTCAGAGCCCGGCTAACCCCAAGGCATCGCCGACCTCAGCGGCCTCGGAGGCAACGCCGCGAGCACCGGCACCCATCCGTGCCCCAGCCTCGGTCATGCGCGTCTGGGTCGCGCCTTGGGAAGACGCCGACGGCACCTTGCACGGCGCCAATCACCTCTTCATCGAGGTGCTGCCACGGCGTTGGCAGCTCGAGGGTGCCGTCTTGCCGGCTGCCGGGGTGCTGCAGCCGCTGCAGCTGGTCGAGCGTCGCCCACCCGAGCAGCGTCCATGAGCGTCAAGACCCGATCGTCGCGCGTACAACCGAGACCCCTACCTCTCACAACCCCGCGGCCGCCAAGGCCGCTCCATCCCACCCCGGAGACCGCCGCCATGGCATCCCATCCTTGTCTGAGTCCTCACCTGTGTTCCACCGTATCCGCCACCACCCAGTCCGTCCGGTCATCCTCCGCAGACCGACCTCATCATGGGTTCCTCGCCGCCACCCTGATCGGCGTCGGCGCCGCGGCCCTCACGCTCGCTCCGGAGGCGGCCATCGCCGGCACCGGCGGCACCGAGTTTCAGGCCACCTACGACATGCTGATCAGCTGGATGACCGGTCTGCTGGGCCGGATCATCGCCATCGCCTTCATCATCGTCGGCCTGATCGCGGGGGTTGCGCGCCAGTCGATCCTGTCCTTTGCGATCGGCATCGCCGCCGGCCTTGGCCTGTTCATGGCCCCCGACATCATCGATGCGGTGGTCTCGGCGACACTGCCGATCACCTGAGGCTCAGGTTGAACCGCTGAGTCCACGCCACCCCTCCCTGAATCGCCGCTGCTGACTGACCGGTCGCCCTGACCGAGACCGGACGGGACACCGTCCATCGTTCTCCGCTTTCTCTGTGCCCTTCCTTCACCAGGAGCCAAGACCATGCGAACCGATCGCGTGCGACGCCGGCGTGCGTCCCGTTCCCACGAGCTTGAGCGCGTCAGTGTGCTCGATCCCGTTGGCCATCTGCTCTCACCCTGTCATCCGGCCAGAGCCCGTGCTCTGCTGCGCCGTGGCCGCGCCTGGCTGGTGCGCGATGATCCGCCACTGATCCAGCTGTGCCGGATGGGCGAACCCGCGCCGATAACGGTCGCGGCGTCAACACCGGGGATGCCACCGCCATGACCCATCCCGCCAGACATTATCGCGGCGAGCGCCTGAGCACCCCGCTCAGCCCGCTGGCCTTCGATGCCGAGGCCAAGCTCTTCCTGCATGATGACGAGAGCCTCGGCTTCGGCTTTCTCTGTACCCCCTTATCCGGTCTGGAGGAGAGCACCGCCGAGCGCTTGTTGGTCCTGCTCAACCAGGACTGGCCCGCCGGCACCCTGATCCAGGTCGGCCTCTGGGCGAGTCCGGATATCGATGCGGCCTTGGCCCGGATGCTCGGCCTGCGACTGGATAGCCCGACCCCAGTGTTGCGCGAGGCGACCCGCCAGCGTGTCGACTTCCTGCGCCAGGGTGTCGAGCAACCGTTGGTGGTGGGCACTGCCTTGCGGGTGCGTGATCTGCTGCTGTTCATCAGCGTCAAGCTGCCATTGGCCTCTGGATTGCCAGAGCCGGCCGAGTATGCCGCCGCCAGAGAGCGCCGCGAGGCGTGCGAACAGGTGCTGGCGACTGCCGGCCTGCAACCCCAGGCCTTATCGTCGGATCACCTGGTGCGCCTGCTCGGCACCCTGCTCAACTGGGGCGAGGAGGCCGGTTGGCGTGCGCGGCTGATCCCTGAGTGCGATCCCCACCGGCTGATCCGCGAGCAACTGCTCGATCCGACCCATGCGCTGGAGGTCGATGCCGAGGGACTGACGCTCGGTGAGACGCGGGTGCAGGTGCTCTCCTGCAAGCGCTATCCCGACCGGGTCGGCTTCGGCGTCGCGGCGCGTTATCTGGGTGATCCGCTGTCTGGAACCCGCGGTATCGGTCACAACGCCTTGCTGACCATGACCCTGCATGTCCCCGATCAGGAGCGGCTGCGCGCCCGGCTCAAGGCGCAGCGCCAATGGGCGACCAACACCGCTTATGGCCCGCTGGCCAAGTTCCTACCCGAGCTGATCAGCCGCAAGCACGGCTTCGATGTGCTGTTCAGCGCCTTGGAGCAGGGCGACCGTCCGTTACAGGCCCATCTGAGCCTGGTCCTGTTCAGTCCCAAGGAGGAAGCCCAGGCGGTGCGCTCCAATGCCATCACCTATTGGCGCGAGCTGGGTTTTCAGCTGATGCCGGATCGGTACTTTGCGCTGCCGCTGTTTCTCAACAGCCTGCCGTTCGGTGCCGAGCGCAAGGCGATTCGCGACATGATGCGCTATCGGACCTTAGCAGCAAGACACGCGGTGGCCTTGCTCCCGGTCTTTGGTGACTGGAAGGGCACGGGTACGCCGGTGATCCAACTGCTCTCGCGTAACGGCCAGCTGATGGACCTGTCGCTGTTCGACTCGCAGAGCAACTACAACGCCGTGATCGCCGCCAGTTCCGGCGCTGGCAAGAGCTTCTTCACCAATGAGCTGGTCGCCGCCTCGCTCAGCACCGGCGCGCGCTGCTGGATCATCGATGTCGGGCGCAGCTACGAGAAACTTTGTAACGCCTTGGGTGGGCAGTTCATCGCCTTCACCGAAACCGCGGACCTCTGCCTGAACCCGTTCGAGCTGGTGCAGCGTTGGGAAGAAGAAGCCGATGTGGTCACCGCGCTGATCACCGCGATGGCGGCGCCGACCGAACCCTTGGGGGATTACCGCACCGCGGGGCTGAAGCGCATCCTGAAGACGGTCTGGGATCGGCTCGGTAACCAGATGAGCGTCGATGCGATCGCCGAGGCGTTGCTGGCCGAGTCTGATGCCCGGCTGCAGGATGTCGGCCGGCAGCTGTTCTCGTTCACCTCGTCCGGGGAGTATGGGCGGTTCTTCAACGGCCGCAACCGGATTGGCTTCACCGCGCCCTTGGTGGTGCTCGAGCTCGAGGAGCTGAAGAGTCGGCGGCATCTGCAGCAGGTCGTCTTGTTACTGCTGATCTACCAGATCCAGCAGGCGATGTACCTCGGCGAGCGCGCGCAGCCGAAGCTGGTGGTGATCGACGAGGCCTGGGACCTGCTCACCAATGGCGATGTCGGCAAGTTCATCGAGTCGGGCTATCGGCGCTTTCGCAAGTATGGCGGCGCGGCGGTGACCATCACGCAGTCGCTGGCAGATCTGTACACCCATCCGGTGGGCCGGGCGATCGCCGAGAACAGCGCCAACAGCTTTCTGCTCGCGCAACCCTCACAGGCCATCGATCAGCTGGCGGCGGAACAGCGCCTGCCGTTGCCGGCCGGGGCGGTGGAACTGCTCAAGACCGTGCATACGGTGCCGGGCGCCTATTCGGAGATCTGCTGCCTGACCAGCCTGGGTGGCGGCATCGGTCGTTTGGTGGTCGATCCGTTCCGGCAGTTGCTCTATAGCACGGCGCCGAAGGATGTGGCGGCATTGGAGCGGCTCCGGGCGCAGGGGCTGGGCACGGTCGAGGCGATCAAGGCGTTGATCGAGGAGCGGCGGCATGGGCGTTGAGCAGCGTACAGGCGCTGTCAGTGAGCCCGCGATGGCGTCTTTGACAACGCCTCTGCGTTGGTTTCTGACGCTGCTGTTCGGGGCGGTGCTGGCGGGTGCTGTGGTGGGGCTGGGGATCAGCCAGAAGCGCTTGGCCGCACTGGCGGGGGACGCTGCACGTCAGCCGCCGGTGGTCATCCTCTCGGTCGCCGATGCGGTACGCGCCGGGCTTGATGCGGGGCAGATCCGGGTGTTCTCCGAGCGTCTGGCCGAGCGAGGGTTTTTGGTCCTCGATGCGCAGGCGGTGCTGGCCGCACCGGCGGAATTATCGCTGCCACTGGGCGAGGAGGCGGGCCGATGAGGGTGCGCGCAGATCAAACCCGTCCACGCCAGCCCTGGGACCGGTTCCTGCTGAAGGCCCTGGCGGTGCTAACGCTGATCCTGGTGATCGGTAGTCTGCTCTGTGGGCGCTTTCGTCTGGGTCTCGATGATCAGGAGGCGCTTTGTCTGCCGCCGTATCGCTGGTATCTGATCGATACTTGGGATCGGCAGCTCGAGGTCGGGCAATTGGTGGCTTTTGCTGCGACTGAGGCGATGGTGCCGTATTTCACGGTCGGACAGACGGTGATCAAGCGGGTGGTGGGCGTGGCGGGCGATCGCGTTGCGGTCGATGTGGCGGGGACAAGGATCAACGGGGTGATGCGCCCGAACAGCGACCCGGCCCTGGCGACGACCCTGCAGCAGCCGGTGCGTGCCTTCGAGCGCGCGGAATTCGAGGTGCCGCGCGATCACCTCTGGGTGATGGGCGACACGCGCGATAGCTTCGATGGCCGCTATTGGGGAGCGTTACCGATCGAGCAGGTGCAGGGGCGGGCCTATGCGTTGTTTTGAGGCTGTCGCGCTTGCTCGGTGCTTGAGGCCTTCCTGCTCCAGGGGTGGCCCCGTTCGGTCGGCTGCTAGCCTGCCCTTGAGGGCTCGCCATATTCTGACATTCGCTGGTTGCGCCATGGCCGTGGTCGGTGCCGGTGCGGCTGCCGAGTGGCCGATGGTTCAGGCTGAGCAAGGTGTCGATCAGGCACTGTCGCCCATCCGGGCGCAAGCACAGGCGATTGCGCAGCGTGTAGAAGGCCAACCGCTGCCGGCGTGGCTGCGGGCGCGGGTTCCGTTGGTTGGGCAAGTCCAGCCGGGTCTGAACACCCCTGATGACCTCAGCGGTTTGCTGGAAGACGCGCGGCAACACGTGGGGTCCGTTGATCGGATGCGGTCAGTCTGCGCGACCCTGGGCACGGACTGCGGGCTTGATGAGAGTGCATCCAGTGTCTCGACGTCCGCTGATGCCGATCCATCCCAGCCGGCGATGGGCGAGCCTTCCAGAACCTACCTGCTGTTCGCCTCCCGCTCCCTGGGCGAGGCGTCCCTGCGCGAGCTGTTCGCGCTAGCCAGTGGCCGGCCCGAGCTGCGCATCCTGTTTCGCGGCGTCGACGAGGGGGAATCGCTGATCGCCTTTGCCGCCAGCCTGCGCGGGCTGCTCGAGGGACTCGATCCGCCGCCAAACGTGCTGCTCGATCCAACACCGTTTCGGACCTATGGCATCACGGCGGTGCCGACGCTGATCGCGTTGGAGCGGGATGGAGCCGACTGGACCGAGCGCGCCCGCGTCGCCGGTCTGATGAGCAGCGATTGGCTCGAACAGGCGCTCAAAGCCGGTCGCCAAGGCGACCTCGGCACCCGCGGCTCGGTCACCGAGATCCGCGAGCCGGATCTGCTCGCCGAAATCGAACGCCGCCTGGCCGCGCTGGATTTGACCGCGATGAAGACCCGCGCCCTCGAGCGGGCGTTCGGTCGTCTGCACCTGGAGCATCTGCCGGTCGCCACCGAGGATCGCACCCGTTGGATCGATCCGACGCTGACCGCGGCAGCGGATATCCGGCTGCCAGACGGCGCACTCCTGGTCGCCGCCGGGGAGGCGGTCAATCCACTCGAGCAACTGCCCTTCACT
>NZ_JAYESN010000146.1:0-9062 GCF_034860625.1 Lamprobacter sp. | reverse complement strand
AGCGGTCGAGACGCCTTTGGTGCCGGAAAACACCTGTAGCGAGACCAGCTCGCGATCGATCTTGATCACCCGCGCCAGTGAGCGGAAGCCGTCGACGCCCTCGACCAGCGCCAGATCGTCATAGGCGATGGTCGGCGCCTCGGTGCTGGCGCGTGCGACGCGCACCTTGAGCAGGTCGCCGACGATCTCAACGATGTCGGTGTAGCGGGTCAGTGTGTGGGCCATGCGGTTTCCTCGGATCTCCTTGCGGCTTCGCTAGAGTTCAGAACGTCAGTCGGTAGTCGCCGTCGCTCGGTCGCAACGTTAGCCCTCAATGAGCTTTGCTGCAATCTCGGTTTGCTGTCTTGGGTTGGCCAGGCGAGCCAAGTATCTAGCCCAAATGTTTCATAAACCGGCTAGCCAGGGCGGGCGCCGGTCGCCGAGGGGCCATGCTCCTAGCAGGTTCCTGCGCCACTTGAGGCAGGTCTAACACACAAGAAATCGCGCGTCGCGTTGAAAACCAGCCTTAGCTTCGCGTTGAGTAGAGAGTAGCAAGCCAGGATGGCCTGTGGGAACTGCGGCATAGGAAGGCCGGCCAGGGATGGCATTGAAAACCGGCAGCAACCTTGCGTTGACGTCAGTAGAAGGGGAGACCAGGAGGGTCCCGAGGAAAAACGACCATGGCAGGCCAGCCAAGGATGGCATTGAAAATCGACAACAGCGCGGCGTTGAAGCCGTGTAGAGCAAGCAGACCAGGATGGTCCGCCGGGACGATAGCCAAGGCAGGCTGGCCAGGGAAGGCGGCACTAAATCAAAGCATATCAGAGTCTTACCCATCACCAACCATCACCAACCATCACCAACCACCACCAACCACCACCAACCATCACCCAATCAAAGGAGATCACCGATGGCCAACATCCCCAACGCACGACGCTACAGCAGCCACATTCACAACGCACATCGTGGAACCACCTCTGCGACAGCGAGACCGGCACAACCAGACGCTGCGGCGGCGGGTGTTGGCTGGGGTGTCGCAGCAACCGTGGTCGGGCTTGGCGTGCTCTACCTCGTCGGGGGTTCTTGGGCCGTCTTGCTAGGCGGTATCAGCTTGATTTGGCTGCTCTCCTCTTAGGACAAAGAGGCCAGCCCTTTTAAGGTGCATAAAAGCAACATTTAAAATCAGCGACTTACGATTCCATGTGAATCTGCCGGTCACCGAACCACGCGATCCGTCGCAAGCACCTTGACGAAGAATCAGGGGCTTGCAGTCAGGTGAATTTCGTCACCTTAAAAGGGCTGGACAAAGAGGCTAATGCTACGGCGACGGCGCCGCAGCCGGCTGATCAGCTCTGATTTGACCCGCGCGCACCCAGAATTCTTTTTCACCCGGAGAACGATCATGGAACGGCTCATCATTTTCAACGACTACGCCAATATCGAAGCGGCCTTCGGTCAACTTGGCATCACACTCGACGAACAGGCGCTGCTTGATTACCTAAGCGAAGGGCGCTTCTTGGTCGAGGCGCATGCCTTCGTGCCGATCGATCCGCGCAATCCCCAGGCGCGGGCTGCCGTGATCGAGCGTCTGTGGCAAGTCGGCTACCTGGTCCACGACAAGATCGGCAACCTCGTCGGTGATGGCTACCGGTGCAATCTGGATGTGGAGATCACGCTGGAACTCATGCGCACCGCAGAGATCGCCAACCCCGACATCATCGTGCTGATCTCAGGTGATAAGGACTTCATTCCCGTCATCCTGGAATTGCGTCGCCGTGGCATTCGCGTCGAAGTCGCCGCCTTTCCCGAGCACAATGCTGCGCGTGAGGTCATGCTCAAGGCCTCCGGCTTCATCGATCTGCAGCGTTACCTGCAGGAGCGTGATGAAGTGTTCGAGTCCGGCGCCGATTCTCAGAACGAGCCCGCTGACAGCGACCTGAAGGCCAGTCCATTCGAGAAGGACTCGGCCGCAGAAGCGAAAAGCATCGGATGCAAGGTTTAGAAAATAGTTTGATCGGACATTCAAAACGCACTGTTGGCCCGCGTTGGTCACTGAGTCGCACAGCGACGGCATGTCGCATTAGGAACCCAATTCTGTTTCACCCACTCGTTGCCTGAGGAACGCACCATGATCCGCAAAATCTTCGCCATCGATCTGACCCCTTGCGACATCGTTGCCCGTGAACGGGGCGCGCAGTTCTTTCCAGTGCAGGCCGTGCGCGAGTTGATCGCGGGGGACGATGTCGACGTCCTCGAGACCCTGGTCACCCTGGTGGAGCGCGTTGCTGAGGATAACCCGGAGTCCATCGCCAGCAACAAGATGAACTTCACCCGCAAGCAACATGCGCTTGAGGAATCCGGCGCGCGAGTCATCCGGGCACCTGCCAAGCGGCTGCCGGACGGGGGATTCAAGCAGTCCGACGACCAGCGACTGATCATCGCGACGCTGTCGCTCGCCCTGCGCCTGCGCCCGGAGTTCCTGGTGCTGGCCGCCGCTGACGGCGACTTCGCACCGATGGTCTGGGAGTTGCGCAACGAGGGCATTCGCACCGAGGTACTGGCCCGCCCGCAGATGCTCGCCAGCGACCTGCGCCGGGCGGCCTACTCGGTGATCGACATCGACGACGTACTCAACACGGTGGGAGGGGCACACTAATGAGACTCAAGCGCGACGAACTGGGCTTTGTGCGATCGAACGGGTTTGGCCGGATCCGCCGGGATGAGCTGGAGCAGATACTCGGCATCGGCGGCTCGGAGTCGGTCTACCGCTCCGGTGTCGACAACGGCGTGCGCACCGGCCAGGTCGTGGTCGACGTCGAGGTTGCGGTCAAGCCCGGCGATACCTTCTCTGCCGGACCCCGGGTGATCAAGGGGGCAGGGTCCGGCTTCACCGGTGGCGGGCGGGTGATCAAAGGGGCTGGGTCCGCAGCGCCATCGGCAGCGCTGCCGCCTGCGTTGCGCCGGGAATTCGACGGTCTGCGCCGTGCTGGCTTTGGTGGTGTTGATGCGCCTAGGCCATCGGCCGAGGGATGGCGCATCCGCTTACGGGGGTTGACCCTGCCCGGCGGGGTGCGCACCGACGCGCTGATCGTGCTGCCGAAGACCTACCCGCTCGCGGCGCCGATCGGATTCTATCTGGCCGAGGGTGCGGAGTCGGCGCAGTTGGACCGCAGTCACCTTTATCAGCGCTCCTACCACGGCGCTCCTGACCTTGCCGGTGAAGGCTGGCAATGGTACTGCGGGGTCGCGGACAACTGGCGCCCAGGGCATCACACCCTGGTGTCGTACATGAGCGTCACCCTGGCCTTCTTTGCGGATGCGGCGGTGCATTGATGAACAAGCCATTGGACAAAGCACTCATCAACCCACCCGAGCTGCGTATTCCGTGGGGCCTGGCTGAACGCATGCAGGCGCAGCTGCACCCTGAGCCGTTCCAGGAGCGTTTCGCCTTCGCCGCCGCGCGGCCGCTGCAAGCAGGCCCTGCACAGTCGCAGGCCACGTTACTGGAGCAACTCATCCTGGTGGCTGACGACGACTATGAGCGCACCAGCTCAGCCGGATTGGCGCTGACCGCAGAGGCGTCCGAGCGCATGAACCAGTGGGCCGTGAAACTCGCCGCGAACGGTTGGATCGCCGTGCATCTGCACTCGCATCCGCCAGGCGCAACCCATTTCAGTGCCACCGACGATGCCGCCGAATCGCAGTTCGCCGCCTGGCTGTCGGAGCAGGGCGTGGCGCAGTTCTGGAGCCTGGTCTGGCCGCGGGATGGCGCACCGCGGGCACGGCTCTGGCACCAGGGCGTCGAGCTGCCGGCACGAGTGGTACTTGGTTTGGCGCCGGTCGAGCCGACACCGGGTGCGATGGCGCCAGCGCTGGATCGGCAGCGCGCGTTCGGCCCGGCGCTGCACCAGGTCGCGGAAGAACTGTCGATCGGTGTGGTCGGTGTCGGTGGGCTGGGCATGCTCGCGCTCGAGCAACTGGCGCGCGCTGGCTTTCGGCGTTTCGTGCTGGTCGATCCGGACCACATCGAAACGACTAATCTCAACCGGTTGCCCAGCGTGACGCAGCGCGACATCGGCCGTCCGAAGGTGCAGGTGGGCAAACGCCTGGTCCGGCAGATCGCCTCAGCGCTTGGCCATCGCCCAGAGGTGACCGCGTACCCTCGCGACATCTACCTCTCCGGCGCCGCCCAACGCGGGCTGCAGCGCTGCGATCTCATCCTGGCACTGACCGACAACGACCTCAGCCGCACCATGGCGTTGCAGCTGGCGTTGGATGCCGGTCGCGACTACCTGCAGGCCGGCACCGACATCACGCTGGCCGATGATGGGTCGATCGCGGGCCTGCGCGCCGAGGTCACTGGTGCCGAGACCGGGCGGTATTGTCCGATCTGCAGCGGTCGGCTCTCGCCGGGCCAGGCTGCGGTGGAGGCGCGCGCCTATGCCGG
This sequence comes from Lamprobacter sp., assembly GCF_034860625.1. Lineage (NCBI taxonomy): Bacteria > Pseudomonadati > Pseudomonadota > Gammaproteobacteria > Chromatiales > Chromatiaceae > Lamprobacter > Lamprobacter sp. Next base: position 4,636 of record NZ_JAYESN010000146.1, on the reverse strand, counting down.
TGGGCACATTGCCGCGCATGCCCACGCAGCTGGCTATTTGCCGGATGTCGCGGCGCCGGCGGTGATGGGGCTCAATGCAGTGGCGGCGGGGATGCTCGTGACTGAGATCCAGCGCCGGGCCGCCGGCATCGGCGTGCGCGACCTGCTGCAGGTGGATTTGCAGACGGGGGAGTTCCGTGCCGTCGAGCGCGTGGCGACGGGCCAGGCCTGCGATGTCTGTGGTGCGCAACCCTCGCCTGAACAGGCCGAATTTGCATCTGATACTGAGCCTAGGGCCACGTCGGAGCCTAATCAGCAGGTGCCACCGACGATGTTCGATACCATCAGTTCGCAGCCTGCGCGAAAGGAGCAACGAATAATGAATGAGGGCAAGAATCGGCCCCAAAAAGCCTCGCGCTCGCGCGGTCACAACGCCTTGCTACGCGACGTCCGCTTTCGAGGCGGCGACGGGGCGCATCAAGGATCGGCGTCGTGAGCAACGCCGAAATCGTCAAAGCGAGAGCCTTTGGTGGCAAGATGACGGGCAGTGAGGTCAGCGCATGACTCTTACCGCGCTATCCGCAACCTCTTCATGACAACCCCAGCAGGGAGAACTGGATATGTCGAGCGCAAATGAACTCTGCCCAGCATGCGGTAAAACAACGCTCAACTTCTTTCCCAGGGCCGGCAAGTACCGCTGCATCGATATCGGCTGCGGCGAGGAATTTCTTCCTGATCAACTTCATGCCAGGTCGTCTGCGGGGAGCGAAGTGCTGAATCTCGACAGCTTGCCGTTCCCCGTCGCCTATCCATTGGCCCATGCGGGCGACGGTCGCCTTGCTGCCCGCGACCGGGCTGCCAACGCCATCTTCGCCGGCTACCAGGCCATGCGCGTCACAGCGCTACTGCTGCTCGCGGACTACCTCGCCTGTGACACCGTCTGCCGACAACTTCAGGGACCCATTCGCGGGCTGCGCCTGCCGCACTGGTATGACTGGGGTCTGCTCTGCGACCAACTCGCCAAGTTCTGGTCTGGGCGCCTGCAGGAACGCCCTGAACGCGCTAGTGCCTTCCCCAATCTAGTTGCCGCCTGGCTTGAGGTGAATCGTCATGGCAAGCTGCCTCGCAACCACCCTTGGAGGGAGTTGCTGGCAGGTCTGCCGGGGTTGCAAGGGCCATCCGCCCAGAGCCTCAACGATGCCTTGTGGAAGGCCCGTAACGACCGTGCCCATCGCGAGTCCACGCGCACCGTGGAAGAGGGCGCCGAGCAAACCCTGCTGCCGAGATTGCTCGCCGTCTCCGAGGCCATGGTGCAACGGCTGTTTCCAGCCGGCGAATTGACCTTATGGCGTCGGATCGGGACCGACAACGAGACGCCAGCAGCGATTTGTCTTCAAGGTGCCCATGCTGATCTGCGCTTCGCAATCGCAGATAGCCCGGAGGTTGCCGCCCTGGGCTGGGGCGCTAGCGACCTATTGGCCAGCACGGACACAGTCGATCTGCCTCTCTACCCATTGTTCGTCCCCCTGGACAACGAGGGCGCGGAACAAAGCTTGCCGGGCGGCGGCCTGATCGAGCCCGTCGGCCTGGTAGACGGCATTGGCGCAAAGAAGATCGCCGTGCTTGGTGTGCGCAGCCACTGCGAACTGCCGGAGCTGGTGGCCCCAATCCAGGCTGGTCTCGCGCTGAAAGAGGTCCAGCTCGGCGTAGAGCGCGCCCAGACGCAACGCTGGAGCCTAGTGAGTTGGGCTACAGTCACCGCAGAGGACACCCTGAACGCGCTGCGTGGGCGCAAATACTTTCCGGATCTCTATCTGGAGCGGGCTGGCGTCGACGGCCTGGTCCGACAGGTTCTCGATCAGCCCGGCCGTGGCCTGTTGCTGCTCGGGGAGGCCGGCTCTGGCAAGAGTTCCCTGCTAGCTCGGCTGGTGGACGGATTGCTGGGCGAGGAGCCGGATGGCGACCCGTCTCAAGATCAGGTTCAAACCAACGCGTTGGGGTTTCTTGCGCGACGTGGTGCTGGCGATGTGGTCCTGTTCCTCTCTGGTGCCGATGCCTATCAGGCTGATGCCGCCTGGTCTGGTCGCCAGACCTTGTGCGAGGCGGTGCTGCGCCGTGCCGGCATCGCTAGCGGCGCCTTTACCGACCTCGACGATCTGTGCCGCCACCTCGACGCCACCTCCGCGCAGGATCTGGATGCTGACCGCCGCGTCTGGCTGATTCTTGATGCCATCAACGAGGCCGATCGCTTCACCGACCTGCTGAAAGCGGTCGACGATTTCCTGCCCGCGCTGCATCGCTATCCATGGCTACGTCTGGTCATCAGCCTGCGTAGCGGCGCCTACCAGTCTTTGGCCCAGCGTCATCGCGACCTGTTGCAGCATGGCAGCGAGGTGCTCGCTAACGCTCGATTCCTTGTCGGCTTTACCGACGAGCGGGAGAAAGAAGTTCCCTATTTGGAGCTGCGCCCCTTCGCTGTGGCTGAGGCGCGAGAAGCTTACCAACTGCGCCAGAGACATTGTCCCGAGCAGAGCTGCCCCGTTTCTTACGACGGGCTTGCGCCGAGCCTGCGTGAGTTGGTGCGTGTCCCGCTGTCTCTGCATCTATTCCATGAGACCTTTCGGGGTCGCTCAGATGCACCGTCAGATCTTGACGAGGGACGCTTGCTCGGTGCTCATCTGGACCGACTGCAGGCAGATCTGCCGGGCGTTGCCAGCCACCTGAGGCGCCTCGGTGTGCTCATGTATGAACGGCGAATCCCGTTCTTGCCGTTGGAGGATGCGCATAACTGGGTTACCGAATGGCGTGCCCAGTTGGGAGCCGAGAATGCGCTGCGTGTCGTCAAGCTGGACCCAGTGGAAGAACTAGTCGCCGCCTCATTGCTGATGCGCCCCACTAAGGTGGCTGAGGGAGTCGACCAAGGTCTGGCCGGCTACGGGTTCAGCCATCAGCGGCTGAGTGAACAACTGTTGCTGCGCGAACTCAATCGGCAGATTTTCCCCCGCAGATTGCCAACCGCTGACGAACTGCTCTGCTGGGCACGTCATGCGGGTGGATCTGACAATGCCGAAGCGGTGTGCTTCGACGAACTAGCCGGCGCGTTAGAGACTGTGACCGCGGCGTTAGCAGAACAGGGTTTTGGCGATGTCTTGTCTGCATTGCTGGAGCTAGAAGACGAGGCGGTTCGCACACGTCTGATCGGCAGCGCCATCAAATGCCTGGGGCCCTTGGCACGTTCCAATCGGAATGCGGTCGATGTTGTGATCGCCCCGATGATAGAGCGCGGTATTCTAAACCCGGAACAAGGGGCGCGCTTCATTACTTCGGCAGAGCAGACACAAGACTGGCTCGCCGAGCACGGGTTCAGTCTGGTTGCCATGCGGGTTGGCGAGGGGCGCCTCACTGTCGCGCGGGCGTTAGTCTCAGCTCGTCCGGAAAGCACGGACTTGCTTAACGACTTAGTAAGGGCTTTGCTCGACCTGGGTAATCTCGAAGAAGTAACAGGGTTGAGAGAATGCGCGCAGGACCGTTTCACTGAATCTTTAAAGATCAGTCGCGAACTTGTAGCACAGGGGTCGGATTTAGCTGGCTCCCACCTGGCTCTATGTAATTGCCTACATTACCTCAACGGGCTTGCTTCGGCTTCTGGTGACATGGCCGAATCGCGGGCATATTGCGATGAACGGGTAGAAATTGCGCGTTTACTAGTTGCTCAGGAACCCGAGGATTCACACTTGAGTTTTAACCTGGCCAACTCGCTGATCAATCTGGGTGATAGTGCTACCGAAGTGGGCGATTGGTCTACATCGCGATGCTGCTTTGAAGAGTCGATCCAGATATTGCGCTCGCTGATAGTTAAAGAGCCCGAGCGTTCGTCTTTTAAAAATTTACTGGGAAGTGCTTTGTCCGGTTTAAGCCTGACAGCAGATTACATGGGCGACTGGGGGAATTCTCTGAACTACTTGAAGGAGAGCTTGGAGATAAGTCGTGCGCTAGTGGTACAAGAACCCGCGCGGGTGGACCTGAAAAGGGAGCTAATAACTGATCTAAGTAATATAGCCGTCACGGTTTGGCGTGATAGGGAAAGGGAAGGCATAACTGAAGCGCGCGAATTACTTGAAGAAGCGCTAGAGATAGCGCGTGCAATAGTGGCGCAGCAACCAGATAACGTATACTTGAGAATGAGTCTGGCTTTAATTACAGCCAACCTTGGCACCCTAGCGGATGAGATGGACGATCAGACTCGGGCTCAGCGCTACTTTGAAGACTCGAAAAAGGTGTTATGCAAATTAGTAGCGCAAGAGCCAGACCGAGCCGACTTTAAATGGATGCTGGCGGGGGTGATGTCGAACCTATGTGAGGTGTTGGAAACTTTGGGTGACGATGAAAAGGCGCTGTGCTACTGCGAGCAGTCATTGGAGATTTTGCATGCATTGATGGCCCAGGAGGTTGACACGGTGGATTTGCAGCTTACGTTAGCGCGCACTTACTTCAATCGCTCTAAGATCGGGAGTTCGTCAGAACAGCGAGAATGGCTACAGCTGGTTTTCGATACGCTAGAGCCGCTGCATGCACTCGCTGAAGCGCCTAAAGATGTGAGCTATATCTGGGATCGTGCAGTTAAAGCATTACGTGAACTGGATAGTGCCGTTGTAAC